>JABXIK010000083.1 GCA_013373125.1 Gammaproteobacteria bacterium
CAGCAAGTGCTACTGGAAACCTTCGCTATCTAATATTCCTTGAACCTATAAAAAAGCCCGCGCCATTAAATATGACGCGGGCTTTTATTTTATTGGCTTTTAAAAACTTACTGGAAAGTTAACTCAAACATAGCTTCGCTTAATAACGCTTTTTCGCGCTCTAAATCCATCACCGTCATTGGGTTATTCTCTAAATAACCCTCAGGGAAGGTCAGCTTGATGGAATATTTAAACGCTTTAATTGTCGGCTCCACTACCTCTTCTACGCCGCGACCAAAATGCAACAACACAGCCAAGCGTAATAAAATGCATAAGCGCAAATGGGTTTTTGCCCCTTTCTTACTCATGCCTTCCACATCTTGCATGGGTAGTTTTTTACGATGTCCGCGTAATAGAATCGCCAAGGATTCTTGATTTTGTTTTGTGAAACCCGGCATATCACAATACTGCACTAAATAACCACTGTGTTTGTTGTAACCACTATGGGCAATCGCCAAGCCCACTTCGTGTAGTTGAGCAGCCCAACGCAGGGTATCTTGGCAACCCGGTTCATTGACCTTCCAGCGCTCCGCCACTTGTTCATACAAATGCATAGCCGTGCTCGTCACATTTTGCGCTTGCGCTAAATCCACCACAAAACGCGTCTGCATGGCGGTGACGGTTTTTTCACGCACATCTTCGTGATTCACGCGACCAATTAAGTCATAAAGTGCGCCTTCGCGTAGAGCACCATCACTGTAGGTAATCTCTTCAATCTCTAACACTTCAAAGATGGCAATTAATACGGCTAGGCCGGCTGGGAAAACTTCTAGGCGTTGATCTTTGATGCCTTGCAGTTCCAATTTTTTGATGGTTTTGGCCTGCAACACGATTTTCTTAAGTGCATAAAGCGCTTTAAGATTAATGCCAGACTCACTCAAGCCGTAATTGACCAACACACGATTAGTAGCACGCATGGTACCGGAGCTGCCCACGACGTTTTGCCAACCCAGTTTTTGATATGGCACCTTAATGCTTAGCAATTCGCGTTTGGCAGCGGCAATAGCCAAACTAAACGCCCTTTCGCTCAATTCACCTTCGGCAAAGAAACGATCCGTATAAGTCACACAGCCAAGGCTTAAACTTTCCATTTTTAATGGCGCAAAACGCTCACCGATAATAAATTCGGTACTGCCGCCACCAATGTCGATCACTAAACGTTTGCCATCATCATCGGCCAAGGTATGCGCGACCCCCAGATACACCAGACGCGCTTCTTCAATACCGGAAATGACTTCAATCGGAAAACCTAAAACCTTCTTCGCTTTTAAGCGAAAGCTATAACTATTGCGCGCGGCGCGCAAAGTATTGGTACCAAGAATGGTCACAAGATGTGGGTCCACACCACGTAAATGCTGGCCAAAGCGCTCCAGACACGCTAATGCACGCTCTTGGGCGTCTTCTGCAATTCCGCTAACTGGGTCTAACCCTGCGGCCAATTGAACCTTTTCGCCCCGCTGATCAATGATCTGTAATTGACCGTTAATCAATCGGGCCATAACCATGTGAAAGCTGTTAGAGCCAAGATCCACCGCAGCTAACACCTGCTGAGACTGAACACTGTGTTCCATAAATCACTGTACTTAATTGTGCGTAACAGCTGGGTATTGTGCACGCTTACGTTCAAGATGCCAGTGAAACCCGAGTCCTGCTCTTGATTCACGTCATCTTCCCTTCCCTCTCAATAAGCATATGCCGAAATTGATGATTTGTTAGTCATAAACCGACTATGGCGCAAAACAGTAATCACTTGATCAAAGGGTTCGAAGTGCTATGATTAGCCCCATCGAAAACAGCACATCCTGTGACACAACGAGTATCTATCCCTATGAGCGATAATATCCTTACCCTTTCAGACGATTCTTTTGACGCTGACGTATTACAATCTGACCTACCTGTACTAGTGGATTACTGGGCTGAGTGGTGTGGTCCTTGTAAGATGATCGCGCCAGTATTAGAAGAAATCGCGGAAGAGTACGCTGGTAAGCTTAAAGTGGCTAAGTTGAACATTGACCAAAACGAAGCAACCCCACCTAAGTTTGGTATCCGTGGTATTCCTACTCTTATGATCTTCAAAGGTGGCAACATCGAAGGTACTAAAGTAGGTGCATTGTCTAAGTCTCAGCTAACTGCATTCATTGATAGCACTATCTAATTGATGCAAAAACCCAGCTTAACGCTGGGTTTTTATTTATTGAGTGTTTTTTAGCTAGTTTCTGGACTCAAAAAATAAAAGCG
Source organism: Gammaproteobacteria bacterium (assembly GCA_013373125.1). Lineage (GTDB taxonomy): Bacteria > Pseudomonadota > Gammaproteobacteria > Pseudomonadales > Oceanobacteraceae > Bermanella. The sequence continues at coordinate 2,278 of JABXIK010000083.1, forward strand.
ACTATAGTTAGTTCAAAGCCAGTACCGAGCGTCCCGCTCAATCAAATCCAATAAAGTTATTTCCCTCTTTCAATCTTCAAATAGAACTCTCAGATCTTTATGAATCTTACCGAACTCAAGAAAAAGTCCGTTTCCCAACTGCTAGAAATCGCAGAAGGCATGGGCATGGAAAACGTGAGCCGTTCACGTAAACAAGACCTTATCTTCTCTATTCTTAAGCGTCACGCAAAAGGCGGTGAAGACATTTACGGCGACGGTGTATTAGAAATTCTGCAAGATGGCTTCGGCTTTCTACGTTCAGCAGACTCATCATACCTAGCCGGCCCAGACGATATTTATGTGAGCCCGAGCCAAATTCGCCGCTTTAACATGCGTAAGGGTGATTTTTTATCTGGCAAGATTCGTCCACCAAAAGATGGCGAGCGCTATTTTGCCCTATTAAAAGTTAATGAAGTGAATGGCGAAGCTCCTGAGAAATCTAAGAGCAAGATTCTGTTTGAAAACTTAACGCCGCTTTTCCCAACCGAGCGTTTTGTATTAGAGCAAGGTAACGGCAGTACCGAAGATTTATCCAGCCGAATCATCGACTTGATCGCACCGATTGGTAAAGGTCAGCGTGGTTTGATCGTAGCACCACCGAAAGCCGGTAAAACCATGTTGCTACAAACCATCGCACAATCCATCACTCACAATAACCCTGAGTGTGAAATGATTGTTCTTCTGATCGATGAACGTCCGGAAGAAGTAACCGAGATGCAACGCAGCGTACGCGGTGAAGTTGTGGCCTCGACCTTCGATGAGCCACCAGCGCGTCACGTACAAGTCGCCGAGATGGTTATCGAAAAAGCCAAGCGTTTAGTTGAACACAAACGCGACGTAGTCATTCTATTAGACTCCATCACGCGTCTTGCCCGTGCTTACAACACAGTGATCCCATCATCCGGTAAAGTACTAACTGGTGGTGTTGATGCACACGCATTAGAGAAACCAAAACGTTTCTTTGGTGCGGCACGTAATGTAGAAGAAGGTGGTTCTTTGACAATTATCGCTACCGCACTTGTAGATACAGGTTCGAAAATGGACGAAGTTATCTACGAAGAATTTAAAGGTACCGGTAACCAAGAGTTACACCTTGATCGTAAAGCCGCTGAAAAACGTATTTACCCTGCGATTAATATTCGTAAGTCTGGTACGCGTCGTGAAGATCAAATGATGCCTGAAGCCGAACTACAGCGCTTGTGGATTCTGCGTAAGATCATCGCTGAGATGGAAGATCTACAAGCCATCGAGTTTATGATTGATCGTCTGAAAGGCACGAAGACGAATGAGGAGTTTTTCTTAACCATGAAAGGTTAAGATCTGTCGTAACGACCTCGCTCACGTCCCGACGTATATTAACGTCAGAAAAAGCAGCATTAGCTGCTTTTTCTTTATTAGACAATTTAAAGTAAACTCCACCCTTAAAGCCAGTATCCGGGAATCGTCCTTTTCCCCACTAAATATAAGGTTTAAGTGGACTTAAGCAAACCACAAGCACAAAGCAAACATTTCAAATATCGAAGCGCATACAGCGCCATGTAACGGAAAATTTGAAATTTCAACGCCGTGATTGTGATACCGCTAGCCACTAGATGAAGATGAAATATAAAGACCTACGCGACTTCATTACCCAACTGGAAAAACAAGGCGAGCTGAAACGCATCAGCATGCCGGTGGATCCGAAATTGGAAATGACCGAAATTTGCGACCGCACCTTACGTGCCGGCGGCCCCGCCCTATTATTTGAAAACCCAGTGGGTTCCGATGTGCCTGTACTGGCCAATTTATTTGGCACACCTAAACGCGTGGCCATGGGTATGGGTGAAAGTAGCGTTGAAGCATTGCGTGAAGTAGGTAAGTTATTGGCGTTTCTAAAAGAACCAGAGCCACCAAAAGGCTTAAAAGACGCTTGGTCGAAACTGCCTATCTTTAAAAAAGTATTAAGCTTAAGCGCCAAAGAAGTGAAAAAAGCCCCTTGCCAAGAAGTGGTTTTAGAAGGGGAGGATGTGGATTTATCAAAATTACCCATCCAACATTGCTGGCCTGGGGATGCCGCACCCTTGGTCACTTGGCCACTGGTGATTACCAAAGGACCCAATAAAGATCGCCACAACCTTGGTATTTATCGCCAGCAAGTAATCGGTAAAAATCGCTTGATCATGCGCTGGTTAAGCCATCGTGGTGGCGCATTAGACTTCCGTGAATTCCAAGAACAAAACCCAGGCAAACCCTATCCTGTTTCGGTGGCCCTAGGTGCGGACCCCGCCACTATTTTAGGTGCCGTCACCCCAGTACCGGATACGCTTTCTGAATACGCATTTGCCGGCTTACTACGCAACAGTCGTACAGAGGTAGTGAAATCCATTGGCAGCGATTTAATGGTACCTGCCAGCGCCGAATACATTTTAGAAGGCTACATCTACCCAGATGACATGGCCGATGAAGGGCCGTTCGGTGATCACACAGGTTATTACAATGAAGTTGATCAATTCCCTGTATTCACGGTTGAACGCATTACTCACAGAAAAGACCCCATTTATCACAGCACCTATACCGGCCGTCCACCAGATGAGCCTGCCATTTTAGGTGTGGCACTGAACGAAGTATTTGTGCCCATCTTACAAAAGCAATTTCCTGAGATTACGGACTTCTATCTACCACCAGAAGGTTGCAGCTATCGCATGGCCGTTGTCACCATGAAGAAGCAGTATCCAGGGCACGCTAAGCGCGTCATGCTGGGTGTTTGGTCTTTCTTGCGACAGTTCATGTACACCAAATTCGTCATTGTCACCGACGACGACGTGAATGCCCGTGACTGGAACGATGTGATTTGGGCCATTACTACCCGTATGGATCCTACGCGAGATACTACACTGATAGATAATACCCCTATCGATTATTTGGATTTTGCGTCACCTGTATCTGGTCTTGGTAGCAAAATGGGATTAGATGCCACCAATAAATGGCCTGGTGAAACCGATCGTGAATGGGGAATCCCGATCGTGATGGATGAAGCGGTCAAACAGAAAGTAGACGACATGTGGGATGAACTCAATATATTTGATACATCAAGCCAAGCAGATTAATGGCGTATCAAATTACCATTCAACCCAAGGGCTTAATATTCACTGCCCAAGAAAATGAAAGCGTGCTGGATGCAGCAACTCGAGCTGGCATTAAAATTCGTAAAAGTTGCACCAATGGTAACTGCGAAATTTGTCGAGCTCATTTAACCGCAGGTGTTGTGGACACACCTTTTGGTCGCCACACAGCAGATCATCCAGATGCGAACCCATTACTTTGTTGCGTATCTCAACCACGCAGCGACCTAATTTTGGAGCTAGAGAAAGTGCTCGGACCCGGCGAAATAGCCTTACAACACATCGCTTTTCAGGTGCAAAATGTAGAGCCTCTAAAAGGCGGCGTTTATCACATTCAATTACTGGCACCGGCTGGCAAGGATGTGAATTACCACGCCGGTCAATATTTAGAGTTACTCATCGAAGATGGGGAATACCCATTTACCATTGCCAGCGCACCCAATGGCCGTGAAATAGAATTACATCTTGGTGTGAGCAGTGATAATCAATCCAGTCAAAGCATCTTGACCTACTTGCAAAACAACTCGACGGTACGTGCACGTCTACCCAAGGGCGATGTATGGCTTAAAAACCAAATTGAGCTTTGCAACTTACACGATCCATTAATATTTATTGTTGCCGGAACCGGCTTTGCGCAAGCCAAAGCCATGATCGAAGAACAATTAAAACATCAGCACAGCGCCATTCACCTGTATTGGATTAACCGTGATGCATCTGGATTTTATTCCGATCAGGCAAAGCAGTGGGCTGATGATGGTTTGATTCACTATCATGCCATGACACCAGAAACCCCTGAGTGTGAATTTTTCACTGAGCTTACGGTTGAAGAATTAATCCATTTGAAATTAGGTAATCTTTCGGATATCAAAGTGGTTTGCTGTGGCGGGCCTAATTTTGTTTATAGCGTGTTAAGTGGATTAGAAAGCAAAGGTTTTCATCAATCACAAATGTTAAGCGATGTTTTTGCTTACGCTCCAAGGCCAGAATAAATAAAAACGGCGCATGAAGCGCCGTTTTTATTTATCTGAAAATCCCTAAAGCATAACCTATGCTTCTTTTAATCCTTTTTTCTCAACCATCTTAAATAATAAATTAGGGAAGAAACGTTTTAGTTTTAACGCTAATAAAGACAAGCCTTCACCCACTGCAATCTCTTTTGTGCCCTTATTCATTTGTTTCACAATCACCTGAGCGCACTTATTAACGTCCATACCATTTTTGATGTCATCATCATCTACACCAAAACTACCACCGCTTCCGGTAACCGCATTTTTCGACACATCGGTTTTAATAAACCCTGGCGTAATGGTACTCACTTGAATCCCTTTTACTGCCACCTCTGCACGCAATGCATCAAAGAAACCCATCACCGCATGCTTAGCAGCACAATAGCCTGTACGCCATTTCACACCCACTTTACCTGCCACACTGGAAGTCACTGCAATATGACCCGAACCTTGCTTAACCATGACGGGCAATACTTGTTTCGTCAGTGCGATTTGTCCCAGAACATCCACATCCAATAAGGTTTTATAAACCGATAAGTCCGTCTCCAAACACAAAGAGCGCTGTGATATACCAGCGTTGTTAATCAGAACATCAATGGTTTTAAAATGAGCCGTGACAGCGAATACTTTCTCCGCCATGGTTTCGTGCTCGGTCACATCTAGCGGCAACACCAGTACATCGGACTCTTTTGCACCTAGCTTGAGGCATGCCTGTTTGACACGCTCTAATTCTGCTTCACGACGGGCAGACAATACTAACTGACAGCCTTGCTTGGCATATTCTTTAGCGAGTGCTTCACCAATGCCGGAGGATGCACCGGTAATCCAAACTACAGACATATATCACCTTTTTATTCTTATTAAGAAGTGAAACGTTTCAAAAGAAACGATTTAACACTGTATATAAATGTTTTACTTCAATGGGTTTTGCTATGTGTTCATCAAACCCTATGGACTTATATTGTTCAATATCATTGGACATCACATTGGCTGTTAAGGCAATGATAGGTGTGTTCGAATTCAATACCTTAATCTTCTTACAGGCACTCATACCATCAAGCTTGGGCATTTGTATATCCATTAAAACCAGATCGGGGTTATGCTGTGTAAATGCTTCGACTCCTTCTTCTCCATCATTGGCTACCACGATATTCGCATTGGTGATGTCTAGAATTGCCTGTAATATCTCCACATTGATTTCATTATCTTCGACAATTAGCAGTGTTTTATGCCTTAAATCTGGAGGATCTGTATTATCAATTTTTGTACTTTGTGTTTGTGGCTCATCTAACTCTACTCTTTTAACAGGCAGCCAAACTCTGAATTCACTGCCAACACCCCACTCACTGTCAACCTCAATCATGCCGCCCATCAACTCAACCAGTGATTGGGTAATAGCTAAACCCAATCCTGTACCACCATATTCACGCGTAATGGTATTGTCAGCCTGTTCGAATCGATTAAATAAGTCATCCAATACCGCACTCTTAATGCCTACACCAGAATCTTGAACTGAGATTAAAATACCATCTTCATTATCTTTTTTGTGAAATTCTAAAGAGCATGTTATATGCCCTTTTTCAGTGAACTTTATGGCATTACCTAAGAGATTAACCATAATCTGATTGATTCTAACCGGATCGCCAAAAACCATTAATTCATCATTCACGTCTGAATAAACATTAAATTCTATACCCTTCGAATGAGCAATATTGGAATATTCAAACTCTAGGCTGCGTAACAAATTATGAATTTTGAAATTAATATGATTCAGTTCTAATTTTCCAGATTCAATTTTTGAGAAATCTAAAATATCATTAATAATAACCAACAAATTTTTAATGGAATAAATCGAATTTCCGACTAATCCATTTAATTTATCTCCTTGATCCATACGTTCTAGGAGTTGAAGCGTGCCATATATACTATTTAATGGTGTTCTTAATTCATGACTCACGTTGGCAAGAAAATCACTTTTAGATTGGTTAGCTTGCTCCGCCGACTCTAATGCTTCAATCAATATTTTTTCCGTGGATTTTTTATCCGTAATATCCCTTACTAAACCCACAAAAAATACTTCGCCCTTATCCTGTAACTCTGTAATCGTAAGATCAATCGGAAATAAGCTACCATCTTTTCGCTTTGCCATTAATTCTCGATTCTTACCTATGACTTTAGATTGAGCACCTTTCTTATATTTTTTCATGTAACCATCATGATTAATGGCAAATTCGTCAGTCATTAATATAGCAATATTTTTACCTATAACATTCTCCTCTTTACACCCAAACATATATTCAGCACTTTTACTAAACATGCTAATCAAGCCTTTTTTATCAATCATGATTAATGCATCTTTTAAATTCTGAATAATCGCGCCTTCTCGAATTTGTAGTTTTTGCAAAACACCGCTTAAAACATTTAGCTCTTTCTTCTGCGAGCGTGAGCTTAGTTCATAATAGTCTTTTTCGAGTTTAAGCTTGCCAACTAAATAACTCACATTGCTGACTGCAAAATACAAAGCAATTAAATACGCTACGAATCTCAACCCATGCCAAGACCACCAAGTCATATCCCATAGGTAGGATTGCTCAAACATGACCGCAGCTAATCCAAACATGAAGCTATGCAAGACAAACAGAAGATCATCCAATTTGTTCGTTTGATAATAAGAAAATAACAAACGAACGGAGGCGAGGATCAATAGAAACCCACCTGACACATTTAAGGTCACGGCTAAGCTTGAGAAATTTTCATTTGTTATCATTACAGGCAAACTGTCTTCCATGGCAAATAAATAACCCACGACAGCAAGACTAAAAATAGCCGCATACACAGGCCATAGATCACCAAAGCGCTCAAACCACCGACTGGGCATATACACAGTGATAAAAAAAACACCACCAAGAAAAGTCGCTAATGAATGCAGCCACACAAAGAGTAATCCGGGCTCCACAACCGCATGAGCCAGATCAAACACACCCATGCAAATTAACGCAGAGGCGATTTGGATATTAAAGCTAGTGCCACCTTTAATACGTTGTAACGTAATCAATAAATACGCCACGAAGAATGCGATAAACGCACCCAATATTTCCAGTACCGAGTGCACTCGCTCATGGGGCCAGCGAGCATCGGCCAAATACGTCGTCCCCAACCAATAAGATACGAAATGCAACGCCACGCTCAAGACGATAAGTCCCATCATGGTGCGCTTTATAGAAGAGTGATATTTGCCTTGGCCCATCGTTGATGTCTAAACACATTGGCTTTTATCAAATATTAGATCAGATACCGACATCCTGCAGACAAGCCCTTAAAGACCTACTCAGCCACCGCTAACCCCTTCTTATGACTAGAAATCTTCTATGCTAAATACAGGATATTAGGAAGTTTGTTGGATATGGCGCGTATAGATGTTTATCGATCCATAGCAAAATATTATATACGCCTCAAGCTAGAGGAAGCGGCCAAGCTGGCCTATAAAAAGGGAGACATGCAGAGCTACGCCAAGTACCAAAGTCAGATAAAGAAGCTCAGCAATAAGTAACGATATTAGCAAATCAAAATCGTTCCCGACGTTTTTGTCGAGCCTAGGAGGCTCTCATCCAGCCACTGGGCATTGATTTAAAAACAGACAGTGCTAAAACGAAAAATCCCCGCTAGTAGCGAGGATCTATAAATTCAGATGGTGCCCTGAGACGTGATCATTGCGCAGCAATAGGGTGCCGAAGGCAGGCGAAGCCCAAGCGTAGCGCTGCCCAATCTAACCACCGAGTGTAGAGAGTGTTCGATCCGCCTTTCTACTTTCTTCCAGACATAAAAAAACCAGCTACAAAGAGCTGGTTTTTAAGAATTCTGAGATGGTGCCCAGAGGCGGAATCGAACCACCGACACGAGGATTTTCAATCCTCTGCTCTACCGACTGAGC
>JABXIK010000021.1 GCA_013373125.1 Gammaproteobacteria bacterium
ACAACCGCTAAGAAAACCACTGCGAAAAAGTCTACGGCTAAGAAAACCACAGCCAAGAAGACGACTGCTAAGAAAACCACAGCGAAAAAGACAACTGCTAAGAAGTCTACAGCTAAAAAGACAACCGCTAAGAAAACCACAGCGAAAAAGTCCACAGCTAAGAAGACAACTGCCAAGAAGTCTACCGCTAAGAAAACCAAATAATCCCATTTGGCTTTCAAAAAAACCCAGCTCATGCTGGGTTTTTTTATGCCTAAATTTTACATTAGGTATTAATGATCGAACTGTTGTAAGTGACGAAGAAATTCCGCTTTCTTTATATCGCCGATAATATGGGCTTCGGGAAGGGCGTCGCCATTGAGTCCGAAAAACAGTAAAGCCGGTGGCCCAAATAAGTTATGTTGTTCAAGAAATGCTTTGTGCTCATCAGTGAAGTCCGTCATGTCATATTTGATGCGCACAAAATGACTTAATTCATCTCGAACCTCGGCATCCTTAAATAGGGTGTTGCTCATGATTTTGCATTCAATGCACCAGTCTGCATACACATCAACAAAGACGAGTTTTTCATTGGCTTTTGCATTGGATAGTTTTTGTTGTAATTCGGAGTTACTAGAAGTCACCTCAAAGAAACGATCCTTTTTGGAAATAACTTCGGAATTGGTCGAATCAATATTGGGTCGGCTAACTTGAGTCGAGCCTAATACCAGCTTGAACAATAACGCAGATGCAAACACAAATCCTAATAAGGCTAACGCCTTGATAAAACGTTTGCCATAACCATGTGCCGGCTCAAACGCCCCTAACATGACAGTATAAATACCGAGCAATGCAATCCAACCACTCATGTATAGTGTTTCTGGGATGAAGCGCCCTAGCAACCACCAAGCAACCGCCAGAAGCAGTACGCCAAAGAAGTGTTTGACGGCATCCATCCACGGACCTGCTTTGGGTAAAACGTAAGCGCCTGTTGTGCCGATGATAATTAATGGCAGGCCCATGCCTAATCCAAGCGCAAATAGGGCTAGACCGCCTAGTACCGCATCGCCGGTAGAGCTGATGTACAAAAGCGCGCCGGCAAGTGGCGCGCTGACACAAGGGCTGACAACGATAGCACTCAAAGCACCCATTAATAATACGCTGATCAAGCTGCCGCCTTGTTGCTTTTGATTTAAGCGATCAATGGGATCTTGAATAAATCTGGGTAGGCGTAACTCATACACTCCAAACATGGCTAAGGAGAGCAATACAAATAACACCGCAAAAATACTCAGCACCCAAGGTTGTTGCATGTAAATCTGAATATTGAAACTGGCGCCCAGAGATCCTACGACGACACCGGCAACGGCATATGTAATGGCCATGCCCAAAACATAAATCGACGAAAGTACAAAACCACGCTTAGGCGTGAGATGTTTTTGCCCCGCTATGATGCTGGAAATAATCGGCATCATAGGCAGTACGCAAGGGGTAAATGTGAGGCCCATACCCAGCACTAAAAATGTGGCCAGAATCAGTGCTAATCCTGCATTTTGTAAGAAGCCCAAAATGCCACTGGCTTGATTTAAAGATGTATCTTTTGCTGCTGTATTGTTCACAGCAGGTGTTGAGGCCGTGAAAGATTCGATATCCAAAACCGCTGTTTGCGGCGGATAGCATAGGCCAATGGCTTCATCGCAGCCTTGATAGCGAATTTTTAATTGTTGCGTGTAGGTCGGCAATTGGGATAAGTCGATGTTGGCGGTGGCGGCGTAATAAAACACGGCCACATCGCCGAAATTAGGGTCAGAAATGGTCTCTGCTTGTTCTGCAAATGTCGCATGAGGGTAAGGGGTTTTATCTAAAAGTTGTACGGCAAACTTGTCACGATAGAGGTAAATGTTATCTGCTAGTGTGAAGCTGATAATAAGCGTCTGTTGGTTTTGCTCGCTCGTAAATTGGATGGCTTCGTGGGCAGGTAATGGGCCTGTGGCGTCATTGGAAAACAAACCAGCCCAGCTTGTACTGGCAATGGTTAATAAAAGAAGAAATAAATAGCGGGCCATTATCATGTCTCAAAAATTTTTACTGGGACAATGATGATATAAATAAGTGCCATTGCACAGGACAATAGCACTTAAGAGTTTGGATTTGTTAACTGTTACGAGAAAGGGCTAATTCCGCTAACGCAGCAAGCGCGTGTTTGGCGGGTGTATCCTCAAGCACGGCGATGGCGGTAATCGCGGCATCCACATGCTCGCGGGCCTTTTGATTGGTGTAATCAATGGCGCCGCAGGCTTGAACGATGGCAATGATCTCGGCTAGATTCTCGGTGCCACCTTTACGGATTGCTTGGCGAATCAGTTGCGCTTCTTCTTTACTGGCATTTTGCATGGCATAGATAAGTGGCAAAGTAGGCTTACCTTCGGCAAGGTCATCCCCTACGTTTTTGCCGAGTTCTTCAGCGTTGCCCACGTAATCCAACACATCATCAACGAGCTGGAAGGCCATGCCTGTGTGGTGGCCGTATAGGCGTAGGGCTTCTTCTTGTTTAGCGTTGGCCTGAGCTAAAACGGCTCCAGAGTGGGAGCTGGCCTCAAATAACTGAGCGGTTTTGCCTTGGATGACATCCATGTATTTGGCTTCACTGACATCCGGGTTTTTCACGTTCATCAGCTGCATGACTTCCCCTTCGGCGATAACACGAGTGGATTTGGACAGAATATCCATAATCTTCATATCGCCCAGTTGCACCATCATTTCGAAGGCGCGGCTATAAAGGAAATCACCCACAAGAACACTGGGCGCATTACCCCATTTGGCGTTGGCGGTGGCTTTGCCACGGCGCAGATCAGATGTATCCACAACGTCGTCATGCAGAAGGGTTGCAGTGTGTAAGAATTCAATAATCGCGGCCAATAGAGCGTGATCTTGCTTGTCGTAGGAAAGGGACTTACAGGCCAGAAGAACCAATAGCGGGCGCATGCGCTTGCCACCACTTTCGATGATATGTTGGCCAATTTTTTCCACCAAGGGTACATCACTGCGCAGTTGCTCTAAAATCAGCTCGTTAACTTGCTGAAAGTCCTGCTCTACAACCTGGTATATGTCTTTCACTAGCATGGATAAATCACTTTCCTCATGGAGGTGGGTATCCTAATGAGACAGGCTCATATAGGCAAGAAAAGAGAGGCGAAAATCCCGCCTAAATCGGCCTTTCAGGCCCCATCATGTCTGGGTGTTTCGGAAATTGGTTAATCTTTGCTTATTGCCCTGGTTTCCGATATAATCCGCGGCCGACTTGTCGTGCGCCCAATGCACGTGGTCCGCTCCCTATCATAGAGCTTCCAAAGCGAGGTTCATAGAAGTAGGTGCCATCCCCCGAAAGGGCGGCAGCCAAGCAGCAACCGAACAGACAAGCGTTATTGTAATGGCCTAGGCCATGTAGCTCTTTGGAGAGAAAATATGTACGCAGTTATCGTAACTGGCGGTAAGCAATACCGCGTTGAAGAGGGGCAAACCCTTAAAGTTGAAAAAATTGAAACTGCAACTGGCGAAACTGTTCAATTGGACAAAGTATTGCTAGTTGGCAATGGCGACGACGTTAAAATCGGTCAGCCAGTTGTTGCAGGTGCTAAAGTGACTGCAGAAGTTGTTGCTCACGGTCGTCATAAGAAAGTGAAAATCATCAAGTTCCGTCGTCGTAAGCACCACATGAAACAAATGGGCCACCGTCAGTGGTTCACTGAACTGAAAATTACTGGCATTTCTGCTTAATATTTTCAAAGAATTGAACGGCTCGATCTCATTTATAGGATCAAGCAAACACTAATTAAAAGCTGGTTATATTGTTGGTGACGGTGATATAGCTGGTGAAGGAGAAGAAGGTATGGCTCACAAAAAAGCCGGTGGTTCTACCCGTAACGGTCGTGACTCGCAAAGTAAACGTTTAGGTGTTAAAGCCTTTGGTGGTCAGTTTGTAAAAGCTGGTTCTATCATCGTTCGTCAACGCGGTACTAAAGTACACGCTGGTGACAACGTTGGTCTTGGTAAAGACCACACTCTTTTCGCGAAAGCCGATGGTTACGTGAAATTTGAGCAAAAAGGTCGCATCTTCCGTAAGCAAGTAAGCATCGTAGCTGCTAACTAATACGGCCGAGATAACTGGCGAATAGTCTTGTGCTTGCTGCCAGTCAAAAAGCTCTGTTGCTTAGGCACAGGGCTTTTTTTAATTGCGTGATCGCAATTCGTTGGCCAAGCCCAAGCCAGCGAGACACCAGTATTCGATGTATGTGGGCTATTATCATTAGTATGGATTGCCCAGAGGAATAATATGAAATTCGTTGATGAAGCTTCTATTAGTGTTGAAGCGGGAAATGGCGGCAATGGCTGCATGAGCTTTCGTCGTGAAAAATATATTCCTAAAGGTGGCCCTGACGGTGGTGATGGTGGTCATGGCGGCAGCGTATTTTTGATTGCCGATGATGCCGTGAATACCTTGGTGGATTATCGCTATGTGCGTCGCTATAAAGCGGAAAACGGCCAAGGTGGTATGGGTCGTGAGATGAGCGGCAAGCAAGGGGACGATATTTATTTAAAAGTCCCAGTGGGCACCACAGTAATCGATGAAGACACCTTAGAGATATTAGGTGACTTAACTGAAAACGGTGCCACTTTAAAAGTAGCCGAAGGGGGGCAGCGTGGTCTTGGTAATATTCACTTTAAGAGCTCAGTGAATCGCGCGCCGCGTCAAACCACGAAAGGCACCTTGGGCGAAAGCCGTAATTTAAAATTTGAAATGAAAGTGATTGCCGATGTGGGCTTGCTAGGTTTACCGAACGCCGGTAAATCCACTTTCATTCGTGCCGTTTCTGCCGCTAAACCAAAAGTAGCTGACTATCCATTTACTACGCTGGTTCCTAACTTGGGTGTGGTCAGTGTTGCGAAGCATAAAAGCTTTGTGGTGGCGGATATTCCTGGGTTAATCGAAGGTGCATCCGAAGGTGCTGGTCTTGGTATTCGTTTCTTAAAACACCTAGTGCGCACGCGTATCTTGTTGCACCTTGTGGATATGAATCCATATGACGGTTCAAGCCCTGCCGATAACGCGCAAGCGATTATTGATGAGCTTGAAAAATTCAGTCCAGAGCTGGTGAATCGTGAACGCTGGTTGATCCTCAATAAATTGGATTTAGTGCCAGAAGACGAACGCGAAGCTCGTTGCCAAGCCGTGATCGAGCAGCTCAACTGGACAGGGCCTGTGTATCAAATCTCTGCTATCTCAAAAGCCGGTACCGAGCAAATCTGTTTCGATATCATGAGCTTCTTGGAAGAAAAAGCCGCGGCAGCGCTTGAAAACCCAGAGCTTGCCGAGCAAGAAGAAGCCCATCGTAAACAGGTGGAAGACGAAGCGCGTGAGCGAATGGAAGAATTGGCCGAACGTCGTAACGCTCAGCGTGCGGCTCGTAAAGCAGCTAAGCAAGCGGATGAAGAAGACGATGATGACGATGGCGAAGGTCCAGAATTTATTTACACCTATGAATAATGGGTTTGCAGGCTTCCTTGTACCCTGCAAAATACATGGCAAGTCGTTTTAAAATTATTAAAATACGTTAATCACATCATAAGGCGCGCAGCAGCGCGAAAGAATATGTCCCGCCAAGCCCTTACAACTGCCAAGCGTATCGTCATTAAGATTGGCAGTGCATTATTAACCAATGATGGTGCTGGATTAAATAAACAAGGCATTGCCAATTGGGTTGATCAGATCGCCGAGCTTAAAAAGCAAGGCTTGGAAATTATCCTCGTGTCGTCTGGCTCCGTGGCCGAAGGCATGACCCGCTTAGGTTGGAAAACCCGTCCAAAAGCCTTGCATGAATTACAAGCCGCCGCCGCCGTTGGCCAAATGGGCTTGGTTCAATGTTATGAAAGCAATTTCGCCCGCCACGAATACCTTACCGCACAAGTGCTGCTGACCCATGCAGATTTATCCAACCGTAATCGATATTTGAATGCGCGCTCAGCCCTGCGTACCTTAATTGATTTAGGTGTGGTGCCGATTATCAATGAGAACGACACTGTTATTACGGATGAAATTCGCTTTGGTGATAACGACACTTTAGGTGCGTTGGTGGCAAACCTCATTGAAGCGGATGCGTTGATTATTCTGACGGATCAAGATGGTTTGTTTACTGCTGATCCTCGCGTAGATAAAACGGCTACATTAATTGATAACGCACGAGCGGAAGATCCAATGATTCAAGCTATGGCCGGTGACGGTGGTGCATTAGGTCGTGGTGGTATGATCACAAAAGTACGCGCGGGTCGTTTAGCCGCGCGTAGCGGAGCGTGTTCCGTGATTGTGGGTGGTCGAATCGACAATGTGTTAACGCGCTTATACTCCGGCGAAAATTTGGGCACATTGCTAACCAGTGATCAAGAACCCATGGCAGCACGCAAACAGTGGATCGCCGGACACTTACAAACACGCGGTGAAATCACATTGGATGCAGGTGCAGTAAAAGCATTACGTGATGGTGGTAAAAGTTTGTTGCCAGTAGGCGCCATTGCTGTAAACGGATACTTTGGGCGTGGCGAAGTAGTTGCCTGTATGGATGAATCAGGGCAAATAATTGCTAAAGGTTTAAGTAATTACAGCGCTCAAGAAACTCAAAAAATATTGAAAAAAGACAGTAAAGATATCATGGGAATCCTGGGGTATATGGACGAGCCAGAGTTAATTCATCGTGATAATTTGGTTTTGGTCTAATACCAAGTAGATTAAAAAACAAACAATAAAAAAGCAGCCAATGGCTGCTTTTTTATTGTCTTTAATTTAATGCTTATCACGATAAATCTGTGATGCACTTATCTTTAAGCTGGCATTTAAGTTCAAATTGTAATCAAAGCTGGTTCTTTTTACGTAATTTTAGGGTTGTATATCGGGCACATTGATTGTGCATTGTGAATTTAAATGAGTGCTTAAACTTTGTGCAAAAAACAAAGGATTGGTTTTATTTTATACAACTCTGTAAGTTATTTCCTACATGGTTGTAAGCTAATGAATTAAAGTACTAAAAGTGTTGTTAATTTGTTCTGTTTTGATTTGAACTGTAATTTTTTGAAACTATAATCCCACCCCACTTAAAAGCGTAGTCAAAGAGTAATTGTTTCTCGCTGCATCAAACTGAGGCATGGACAGACGGTTTGATATTCGCTTCCTGCATTTTAATTTATCGTAATAATTTATCTGATAACGATAGTTTTAGATAAATGCTGCGGACCTAGCATATTTTATCGAGATATAACATGGCTGTTATTACACCGACATTCAATACTTCTTCTGATCTTACTCAAGCAGTTATTGAGGCCCATGATTCTGTACTTGAGCAAAGTCGTCAAATTCAGCGCTTAGCTCAATTTATAGATGAACAATTTAAATTAGCAGTAAATGCCATTCATAACTGTAAAGGTCGTCTGATTATTTCAGGCATGGGTAAGTCAGGTTTAATTGGTAAAAAAATTGCGGCCACCATGGCATCTACTGGCACCTCATCATTTTATGTTCACCCTGGAGAGGCGTTTCATGGTGACTTAGGGATGATACGTCCAGAAGATATCGTTCTATTAATCACCAATAGTGGTGAAACTGACGAAGTCATTAAACTTATTCCTTCTCTCAAAAACTTTGGAAATACCATTATTGGCATGACTGGTAAGATGGATAGTACTCTTGCTCAATATGCAGATATTACGCTAAATGTTTCCGTAGAGCGTGAAGTGTGCCCAAATAACTTAGCCCCTACCGCGTCCACCACTGCAACATTAGTAATGGGCGATGCTTTAGCGGTTGCACTTATTCACATGAGTGACTTTAAACCAATGGACTTTGCCATGTTTCACCCAGGTGGCAGCCTAGGTAGAAAGCTATTAACGAAAGTGAAAGACGTCATGGTAAAAAACGACCTACCGTTTGTTAAGCCTGATGACACCATGCACAGCGTCATTATGACCATGACAAATAGCCGTTTAGGTTTAGCCATGGTAATGCAAGACGATGTATTAATTGGCGTGATAACCGACGGGGACTTACGTCGAGCATTGGCAGAAGGGGTTGATTTAAAAGTAGCCACTGCCAAACAAACAATGTCCCTCGCGCCCATTACTATTCAAGAAGACGCAATGGTCGCCGATGGCGAAGAGCAAATGCGTAGCGCGCACATCAAGCAAATCATCGTTAAAAACAGCGAAGACTGCGTAACTGGGGTATTGGAGTTTTTCCAGTAACTTATTATGGCCCAGCAAAAGCGCAGCTCACTTCAAATCACCAAGGATACAGTTCATGCATTATTAATGCGCGAGCTGAAAACCCGCTTTGGTTCATCTAAACTGGGGTATTTTTGGGCTATAGCTGAACCAGTTGCTCAAGCATCAATTCTTGCCATTATTATGACAATAATAGGTAAAAGTAGCTTAGCAGGTGTTCCGGTTGCACTGTTTTTAATTTCTGGTGTGATGCCTTTCAAAGCATTCAACAAAACGGTGACTCAATTATCTGTGGGTATTTCATCAAATACGGCGTTATTTGCATATCGTCAAGTGAGTCCTATAGATCCAATCCTCACACGTTTGGTTATTGAACTCGCCACGTTTTTTATTGTGTACATGATTATTTTAGGTGTCATGGCGTGGTTGGGGTTAGATGTTTGGCCGCAAGATTTGTTAGCGCTTATTTCGGCTTCGCTATTATTGTTATTACTGGGTTTCGGTATCGCCTTGTGTATGAGCAGTGCTTTATTGTATTGGCAAGATGCTAACAAGTTATTGGGCATGGTCATGACCCCTATGTTTTTTATATCGGGCATTTTCTTTTGCGCCACCATGGTTCCCGCCAAATATTGGTATTTGTTCGCTTGGAATCCAATATTCCATGCCATTGAACTAAGCCGCGATGCGTTTTTTGCAAGCTATACCACGCCGGTTGGCAGTTGGGGCTATTTAGCGCTCACATCATTAAGTTTTGTGACAGTCGGTTTAATGCTCTACCGCGTTAATCGCATAAGGTTTGCTACCTTATGATCCAGTTTGAAAATGTCAGCAAGTATTACCCCACAAAACAAGGGCGACGTTACGTATTAAAAGAGGTGAATATCACACTGCCCACGGATGTGAGTATTGCTATTTTGGGGCCAAATGGGGTGGGTAAATCTACCTTGGTGCGCATGTTGGGTGGGGCGGATTACCCAAATAAAGGCGATATAGTCAGCGATAAAAAAATCTCTTGGCCTTTAGGTCTTCAAGGCGGCTTACAAGGCAGCATGAGTGGCCGTGAAAATTGCCGATTTGTGGCGCGCATACATGGTTACAAAGATACCAAAGAGATCGAGCAAAAAGTATACGAGTTTGCCGAAATTGGTGCTTATTTTGACGAGCCTGTAAAAAGCTATTCCAGTGGTATGCGTTCGCGAGTGGCCTTTGGTTTAACCATGGCATTTGATTTTGACTTTGATGTGCTACTAATCGATGAGCTAGGCGCGGTGGGGGATGCCAATTTTAGAAAAAAGAGCCAAACCTTATTAGAAAGTAAATTCGAAACCACCAAGCTTATCATGGTGAGCCATTCAATGGGTGAGCTGCGCAAATATTGCCAAGCGGGCATTGTAATAAAAAATCAAAACCTAGAGTTCTTCCCCAACTTGGAAGACGCCATACAAGAATACGAAGATACCTATGTCACAGCCAAATAAACAAGCGCCAACGGTAAAAGAGGCTAATAAGCAACTCTCACCGCTACAACGCAAAGTACGTAAATTAAAACGTGACCCAAAACAGTTTGTGATCGACAGCAAAGCGTATGTGGGTACACGCAAAGCGGCCTACATTGCGTGGGCGAAATTTGGCTCGTTTGCTTTGGTATTGCTTGCCTCAATTTTAGTGGTGGGTTACTACACCATAGTGGCGTCGCCACGTTACGCCACCTCTACACAGTTTGTGGTGAAAGAAGCCGGCAGTAACGAGGCTGCTCTTATGGGGATAGCGGCACTGGGTACCACGTCTTCAGCTATGCGTGATGCATTAATCATTAAAGAATATGTTGAGTCTCGCGAAATGGCGGTTTCACTCGATAACGCCATTGAATTAAAAGCCCATTACCAAAATAGTCAGTGGGATGCACTGAGTCGCTTAAGTGACAGCGCCACGGTTGAGGATTATGTAGAATTCTACAAAAAGCATATCAGTGTGCGTCACGATGAATTATCGGACATCGTACATATTGAGGTGCAGGCCTTTACCCCAGAATACAGCTTATTACTGGGGCAAACTTTGTTAGAAAAAAGCGAGCAATTCATTAATGCCCTTGGCGATAAAATGGCCAGAGAGCAATTAGCCTATGCACAAAAAGAAGTAGAACGCCTATATACCAACATGAAAAACCAACAGCAACAGTTGGTGCATTTTCAAAATAATAACGAGCTTTACAACCCAGAGCAGCAAGGCAGTGCCATGCTCGCCGCCATTGGTAATTTGCAAGGCAATATCATTACCGCACAGGCTAAACTAAAAGAAATGCTAGCGGTGATGCGTGATGATGCCGCCGAGGTAAAAAGCCAGCGTATCTTGATTAAATCATTACAGCAGCAATTAAATGAAGAGCAAAGCAAACTCACCTCGGATGATCAAAAATCGTTAAACCAAATCACTGCCAATTTTCAAGAAATCAAACTGAATACCGAGTTATCAACGGGCTTGTATCAAGCAGGCTTATCTAGCATGGAGGTTGTGCGTGCCGATGCCTACCGTAAGCTAAAACACCTATTGATAGTTCAGCACCCAGCCCAACCCGAAACCGATCAATACCCAAGACGCATTTACAGTATTTTCACTTGGTTTGTGTCGCTGCTAATCGTGTATTTATTAGGCCGTTTAATCTGGGCCATTGTAAAAGAACATAAGGAATAATCATGATGAAGTTTTTACAAGGTCTATTGGTCAGTGTGTGTGTTCTATTAACTGTTAATACGAATGCGCTTGATATTCAAAAAGACCAAAATGCCGAAAAACAAAACGTACTGGCAGAAAATAACCGCACACCAGAATTTGCCCAGTGGTTATTCAGTGGTGCATTTACCAAACAAGGCTTTAGCGGTGTGAATCCTGAGTATCGCATTAACCAAGGGGATACCTTATTGGTACAACTCTGGGGCGGTTTGGACTATCAGCAAGAAACCCAGGTAGACGCCCAAGGCAATATTTTCATCCCAAAAGTGGGCCCAGTAAAAGTACTGGGGGTTGAAAACAAAAACCTCAACAACGTAGTTCTTAAATCCATTAAGCGTGTTTATAAAGCCAATGTGCAAACTTATGTGACATTGCTATCAAGCCAAACCGTTAAAGTGTTTTTGTCTGGCATGGTGAACAACCCTGGGTTATATGAAGGGCAAAGCGCAGATAGCGTATTGGCGTTTATCGACAAAGCAGGCGGTATTCGTAAACACATGGGCAGCTACCGCAATATCAGTGTTAAGCGTAATGGTAAAACCGTAAAAGAAATCGATTTATACGCCTTTATTCAGCAAGGTACCATGCCCAGTGTTCAACTACACGAAGGGGATGTGATTTTTGTTGCCCCTAAAACTGGCGACATTAGCATAGAAGGCGAAGTGGGTTTTGCCGGTAAGTACGAACTTAAAAACAAACAAGCCAACCTAAATGAGATTCTAGCGGCCGTTGCAATTAACGAAAACGCCACCCATGTGACACTGGTACAGCCGTTTAATAAAAATGGCATGAAAGAAGTTAGCGCAAAACAGTTTGGTCTAACCCAGCTGGAAGGCGTAAGCATTCAAGCAGGCTCAACCGTAAAAGTATCATCCCAGTTACGTGCCAATAGCATCAGTGTCGAGGTGGTTGGCGAACATAACTCCCAATATGAAATGGTGTTGCCTTGGGGGGCCACTCTTAACGATTTACTGTCAAAGGTTGAATTTACCGACCTTTCAAATCAAACCGCTATTCAGTTGTATCGTAAGTCTGTGGCCAAGCGCCAAAAAGACATGTTAATGGCATCACTATCATCATTAGAGCAAAGTGTATTAACCGCCCGCTCTGCCACCAATGAAACCGCCCAATTAAGAAAAGCCGAAGCCGAAATTATTTTACAGTGGATAGATAAAGCAAAAGACGTACAACCAAAAGGCCAAGTATTGCTGGCTGACGGCTACGATGCCAAACAAGTGACCTTACAACAAGGCGACCGTATTGTGGTACCTGCCAAACAAAGTTTAATTATGGTGCATGGTGAAGTGCTGTTCCCAACCGCCATTACTTACGATGCCGAATTTAATACCCAAGATTACATTAACAAAGCAGGTGGCAGCACCGCCGATGTTGACGACATGAATGTACTCATTATGAAACCAAATGGCTCATTCATTGATGTAAATTCAGATTTAAGCGACGAAGACGAAATTCACCCAGGTGACGAAGTGTTTGTGCTGGCAAAACCAGATGTAAAATCTTTGCAATTAACCAAAGATATCATGCAAGTAATTTATCAAGTGGCGGTGTCGGCTGCTGTTGTGTTAGCGATATAAAGGAATATTAAAAGTGATTTTGAACCATGTGATGTCATCGGATATAAGCAGTGGAATCTTTTCAGATTTGATAGCATATAGTCGGCAGTATTCAGATGATGATGTAGAAATAAAGGTATCGAATAAGCCTATTAGTGGATGTGATGTTTACCATTATCATCGACCACACCTGGAGACGTCTCTTCTAAAAAACTCAATAGTGACAGTGCACCATGATTTAAATGATGATGATAAGTGGCACTTGTTTGAGAATTTCGAAAAGCAATATAGACAAGCGGCGAAAGTGATTTGTTTGAATACAATTCAGCAATCCATTCTCAATGATAAAGGTATTAAAAATACCGTTGTTATCCCTCATGGTTTTAATCAACATATTTTCTCTGCAGAAAATAAACCTGTAAGGGATATGGTGAATCTTGGTGTTGTATCAAAGCGTTATGGTCGCAAGGTGAAAGGTGAAGCCTTGCTTTATGACTTAATGAAAAGGTTGAATAGAGATAGCGTCAGATTTACTTTTGTGGGTAAGGATAGAACTCAAGATTGTTGGAAGGCTAGGGATTTGGGTTATAAGGCAGAAGTGTTTGAACGATTACCGTATAAGGTTTTTGGTAGTCTATATAAGTCACTTGATGCTCTGCTAGTTCCGAGTATTTTTGAGGGTGGCCCTGCCAATGTGCCGGAAGCAATATCGACAGGAACTCCTTTAATTGCCAAGCCAGTTGGTATGATTCCAGATTACCTTGATGAAAGTAGAGGTATTTTTCTCACCGGAAATCCTGATGTTGATGCCAGTAATATTAATAGATTTGCAAAAGATAAAGAGTATCAAGAATCAATAAAATTTGAAGCATATCTTAATGCCAATAACGCCATGACCTGGGAGCAGGTAACTAAAAAACAGTTTTCTCTTTATCAGGAGTTGGTTAAATGAGTTATTCCAATTTAAAGATTTTTATGCCTGATACAGTTCATTTTCATGAGCGTAACTTTAAAAGTTTATTTGATTTTATTGAAAGGCATAAAGTTAATGTAACTAAAAATACCGAAGTCAATTCTTGGGCTGGTTTATATGGTGATTATTCGAGTAAACTTGATGAAATTCAGCCATATTTAAAGAAATTAAAAAACTTTTCTTTAGATGAGTTGTTTGTATTTAGATATGCGAGTCAAACAATTTGGAAGGTGGCACGTGCCGAGTTGTTGAGCTATTTTTTACCAAAGGTTGAGTTTAATGTATATATAAAGCATAGGGATGATAAGGCGCATTTAGATTTAATGCTGAATTTAGATCGAAATGTGGTTCTTCATTGTTATGCAGCCTCAATGTATTTTATGGATTATTGGAAGGCTAAATTGGCTTCTATACCCGTTCAGAAGTACGCGCTAATATTTTCCGGTAGCCAAATATATAATAAGTCGCTATTGGAGGTACTGAAACACTCTCAAACAACGCCTATTGTTATGGAGCATTTTTTCACAGGAAATGAATACTATTTCGAAGATAGGTATACACCTATTGCTAATGCAAGTGATCTAAAGTATTTAGTGCATCATAAAGTTAAAGAAGATGCTGAAAATGATTATGATCGTCGTCGATTAAAAGCTATTAATAAAATATTACTGTCAAATAACCGTAACGTTAAGAAGACTGGTGAGTTCTTACATCTTGACTTTCCCGAAGGAAAGACGGTTGCTTTGATTGGACAGGTTGTGAACGATTACTCTGTGATTGAAACAGCCACTGGGTACTTAAACTCGGTAGAGTTTTATAAAGAATTTATAGTGAAAGCAATTGATAGTGGATTGAATGTGGTATTTAAGGCACACCCTTGGGAGCGCCATAAGAATAATGTTAGAACTTCTTTCACCAAAGATATGATTGAATATTGGGTTGATGATCAGCTGACAGAAAAACAGAAAGCTAAGCTTGTGATTACAGAGACCGCTGATATTGATAGTATTTTTAAACAAGTCGATTTTGTGGCTGGTTTATGCTCTCAAGGGTTGTTGGAGTCAGTGTTTGACGGATTTAAACCACTTCAATTTGGTAATGCATTTTATGGAGGGAGAGGTTTTACTTCTGATTATGTGTGTGTGGATGACTTTTTATCTGATCTCAAAAATGAACTGATTTCTGGATATTTAACGCTTGATGATTATAAAGAATATGAGAATTTTCTAGTTTCTGCTTTTGAACGAGAATTGGTGTCTGTTCATAAGAGCGGTATCCTGGTTTTAGAATCTAAGCTAAAGGAATATCCATTAATACCGTTGGTTGAAAAAAAATCAGAGGCTCCATCCAAAGAAGCTCATAGCGTTGTGGAGGAACTGTCAATTTCAAAAGTAGAGCAGGCTAGCTCTACAGTTCGTAAGCTTCGAAAATTAAAGAAAGATCCTAAGGCTTTTTTTAAGGACTCAAAATATTCGGTTTTTCGAGCTATTTCAAAAATTACTGTTTAGAGATAATAAAATGTTTTCAATAATTATTCCGACGTACAATAAATTGCGCCAGACAGATGTAGCAATACGAAATCTTATCTATTTGATTGATGAAAAGTATAAAGGTAACTATGAAATTATTGTAGCTATTGATGGTTCGCAGGACGGGTCTAATGAGTACTTTCTTGAATTTAATAGGATTAACTCTCGTATAAAAGTTGTTTTTACTAATAAGGCTGAGGCAAAAAGAGCGAATCCGGGCTTAGCTAGAAATGCAGGTTTGAAGGCTGCTATTGGTGATGTTATTGCTTTTATGGATTGTGAAGTGATTCATATGTTAGACCCTATAACCCCAACTCTCGAAATCCTAAAGGAAAAAGGTGAGACTACAATTGTCAAAGGTGTTCAAAATAGAATACTCCAAAATGGAGAGTTTATTGAGTCTAGTCCTGATAATCCTGTCATGCCACATGGTGGGTGGCTCTCAGGGTATAAAAAACAATTTATGAAAATAGGAGGGTATGACGAGAGGTTTCAAATTTATGGCCGTGAGGACAATGATATTGCGACTAGACTCCAGAAGGATGGAAATAGTTTTGTTTCTGCAAAAAATATTATGTATTACGTTTTGTTCGAGACGGATAGCGGCCGAGACTCAAGCGAGCATGCAAAATATGAGACTATAGATAGGGTTCAGTTAGAGTATTGCAGGGACGCACTATTTAATCCTGAAACTATGGCTAGAAACATAGGCAAAGAATGGGGGGTATATCATAAATTACCTGTTGTTAAACCATTACCGAAAAACCCAGAATATTGTACAAGTGTGCAGGCGGATCGTTTAGAGAAGTTGCTTAACATAGCAATAGATAAATTAGTGCCAAGTAGAGATCGAAAAGTATAATAGTTTTTTGATAATGCTTTGCCCGTGATTGCTTTGAAGCATAGTACTATGCAAGGTGTTAACTCACCTTTGTTAAGGAATATTGGTATGTACGTTTATAGAGTAGACACGTTAAAACAGCTAGTATCCTTACCTATGTCAGTCGTTGAAGGCTTTTATTAAAGCTAGAGCTATTGCGGGTCCTATGGAGTGGTATTCATTTCAAGTTGCGGCAATCGAATCAGCCCTTGGGCATGGTAATGATATGCAGGCAGACCTAGATTGTGTTCGTCAATTTATATTTGTACGGTTACAAAGCCTAAAATGATTCTTTAACAGATAAGCGGTTATAGGCTAATGCCTCAACCGCTTTATTTATTTAGCGACTTCTTGTCGTCTGTTTTTCATACAGACATCGCCCACTATTTTGACTACAATATCGGTCTGATTTTTATAATGATTGCCGTTTATAGGTGTATATATGATTGAACAAGTAACCGTTGCCAGTCTAGACGTTAGTAATAGCAAGCCTTTCACCCTGTTCGGCGGTATTAACGTGCTTGAAAGCCGTGACCTTGCCATGAAGACCTGTGAGAAGTACGTTGAGGTGACCCAAAAGCTGGGTATACCTTATGTATTTAAGGCGTCTTTCGATAAGGCCAACCGTTCGTCCATAAACTCCTACCGTGGCCCAGGTATGGAAGAAGGTTTGAAGATCTTCCAAGAGATTAAAGATACTTTTGGTGTGCCAATTATCACTGACGTGCATGAGCCTTTTCAAGCGGCACCTGTGGCTGAAGTGGTAGATGTGATTCAGCTGCCTGCGTTCTTGGCTCGTCAGACAGATTTAGTAGTAGCTATGGCCAAAACCGGTGCGGCCATTAATATTAAAAAACCCCAGTTTTTAGCGCCTCATGAGATGCGTCATATTATTACCAAATTCAAAGAAGCGGGTAACGAGCGCATTATGTTATGTGAGCGTGGCTCATCGTTTGGTTATAACAACCTAGTGGTGGATATGTTGGGTATGGATGACATGAAGCCCATGGCCCCTGTGATTTTTGATGCTACTCATGCGTTGCAACGCCCTGGTGGTCGCGCAGACAGTGCCGGCGGTCGTCGTGCACAAGCGTTTGAGCTTGCGCGCTCAGGTATGGCGTTGGGTATTGCAGGTTTGTTCTTAGAAGCCCACCCGAACCCTGATGAAGCCAAGTGCGATGGTCCATGTGCATTGCCGTTGGATAAATTAGAACCATATTTGGCGCAAATGAAAGCAGTAGATGATTTGGTTAAATCGTTTGCCCCTGTAATTATTGAGTAAGTTTATTGGGCGCAGGAGCGCCCAATTTTATGCCAATTTATGCATTAGGGCACTGTAGAGAATTAATATTAAAGATATGGATGTTTATACCTCATCACGCGGTATTGCAAAAAACCCTCAAATTAGCCATTTATTAAAGACGAACAAGGTTCGTCTTTTGTCGTTTTTATCGCTCAACGTTTCTAAAAAATTAAATCCTGTTTTAGTAGGTTGGGGTTATAAACCGAATACGGTTAAAGCTCGCGCACTAGCTCAGCAATATCAATTGCCATATTGGGCATTAGAAGATGGTTTTATTAGTTGGCTAAATCATCCTAGCCAGTCATCACCTTACCAACGTTTATCTTACATAGTGGATAAATCAGGTATTTATTATGACGCATCTAAACCATCCGGTTTAGATGCCATCATAGATGCTAAGGGCGGTATAGATGAAGCTAGGTTGAATCGTCTACGAGAGCAGCTCTTAAAGTTAAAAGTTTCTAAATACAATCAAACGCGTTGTGATGACTCCAAATGGCCGACTTGGCTGACAGAATTTAAAGATCAAAAAACACCATTTTTATTGTTGGTCGATCAGACTTTTAATGATGCTTCAATTGAGTATTCTGGCGGTTCTCAAGAAAGCTTCGGTCAAATGCTTGAGTGGGCTAAATCTAAATTAGAGTCTGATCAAGATTTGCATGTGGTGATTAAAACGCATCCTGATGTGTTATTGGGTGCAAAGAAAGGGTATTTATTAGATCTTGTCCAAGCTCTAGGGCTTCCTTCAGGCTTGAAAGAGCGCATTCATTTTCTAAGTGAAGATGTAATGCCTTTCGACCTAATTTCAATGTCATCTGAGGTGGCAACGGTTAGCAGCCAAATGGGGTTTGAGGCATTGTGGCAATATAAAAAGGTGTACTGCTTTGCATGGCCGTTTTATGCTGGCCGTGGACTAACACAGGATTACTGTCAGCAAAAATTTACTTATCCTCGAAAGCTTGTTTCGCTTAATCAATTGTTGCACGCTGCTTTGATCGAATATCCAACTTATTTACACCCAGATACACAGAAAGAATGTGAAGTTGAAGATGTATTAGATTATTTACAAGCACACTTTAATAGTCGTGAGCTTTATACGAGTTCTATAAATATTCCAAATATAAGCTTGTGGAAGCGTAGTTTTATTCCTGAGTTTATTGCAGCATCCTCAAGTTATATCAGCTTCTCAAAACATAAGAAGTGTAATACAAGATTATTATGGGGGATGAAGTCGCTTGAGAATAAACAAATTGAAAAAGAAAGACTAAGTTCTCTTAGTGTTGAAGAGAGCAATATTTGGCGGATAGAAGATGGTTTTGTTCGCTCAGTTGGTTTAGGTGCTGACTTACGTCGCCCAAGTTCATTGGTGCTGGATGATGTTGGTATTTATTATAATGGAAAGCAAGCATCACGACTCGAAAATTTATTAAATAGTTACTCATTGAATTCCTACGAACTTGCCCGAAGTGAAAAGCTGATACAGCAATTAAAAGAGTCTAGTATTACCAAATATAATGTGGAAAGTGGTCAAGATGTTTCCTGCTTTCGCTTGAAAGCCGGTAGTAAAGCGTTGATTGTGGTTGCTGGTCAGTTTCAACAAGATTTATCTATGACTTATGGTGCCGAGGGTATAAAGGATAATTTAACGTTACTTAAACAAGTGCGTTTAGATTATCCCGATGCCTTTATTGTTTATAAAGAGCATCCGGATGTGTACAGCGGAGTGCGCCCAGGGAAGTTGGATGAAAATCAGGTCTTGGCGCTTGCAGATGAGTATGTGACAGATACCAGCCTGACGGATTTATTTTCAATTACCGATCGACTTTGTACTATTTGCTCGTTGGCTGGATTTGAAGCATTGATACACGGCGTTGCGGTATCAACATATGGTTTGCCATTTTATGCCGGCTGGGGCCTGACTCACGATCAATGCACAATGCCTCGTCGTAAGCGTCAATTAACTTTGGAAGAGTTAAGCTATATAACACTGGTTTTGTATGCTCGATATGTGAATTGGAGGACGCGTCAATTAACAACAGTAGAGTCCACAGTTGGGGCTTTAATTTGTGAGCGAGTGCAAGGTATTCAATTAAAAACCAGTTGGTTAGCTCGTCAATATCGTAAGATGCATTACTTATTTCAAGCGATATTCAAAACCCATTCAAACGCAAATATTGGGTCTAGGAGCTAGGTTTGTCTGTACTGCTGCTGCAAGGTCCTTTAGGCCCATTTTTTAAACACCTCTCGGATGCTTTTCGTAAGGTAGGCCATTCCGTACATAAGATCAACTTTAATGGTGGGGATACGGCTTACTATCAAAGTGACTCGATCAATTATCAAGGGCAGCCAAAAGACTGGTCTCATTTTTTAACGGACGTTATCAAAGATAAATCTGTATCCTTAGTTTTGGCATATGGTGATTGCCGTTTTTATCATCACGAGGCTAAACGTATTTGTGCGAATCTAGGTATTTTGTATGTTGCTTTAGAAGAAGGCTATTTAAGACCTAACTACATTACGTTAGAAGTGGGAGGGGTAAATGGCCACAGCCCTATAAAGCATTCCGGTGTTGAGGCTTATCAGCCGATGCACACCATCCATGATGAAATCATCATTCCTAATAACTTTATGAAGCGGATTCGCTACGTTATTAAGTATTATGTTTCCAGAGAATTAAAGCATCACCAGTTTCGTTTTTATCAGCATCATCGTACATACAGTTCCTTTATGGATGCGGTATTGTGGACAAGAGCGTACTGGCGTAAGCATTTGTATAAGTGGATTGAGCCCACAGTTAAAACATTAACTAAGAGTCATGATTTCTTTCTTGTGCCATTGCAAGTGCATAACGATGCGCAAATAGAATTTCATAGTCAGTATGATTCTATTGAGGCGTTTATCAAAAATGTGATGATTTCATTCGCGCAAAGTAAATCGGCAGATCGGTTGATCTTTAAGCATCATCCAATGGATCGTGGTCACGTGCTTTATACAAAATATATTAAGACGCTGGCAAATGAATTAGGCATATCTAATCAAGTTCAATATATCCATGATCAACATTTACCAACACTCTTACAGGCGTGTAAGGGGGTGGTGACAATCAACAGTACAACGGCGTTACAGGCGTTTTATCATGGTGCTGCTGTAAAGGTGATGGGTTCGGCGTTTTATGATATGCCGGGATTAACTGATCAGAAATCTCTTGAAGAGTTTTGGCACAATCCTCAAAAACCGGATATGGAATTTGCAGATCGTTTTCGTGGCTATTTGTTGTATCACGGCCAAATTAACGGCAGTTTTTATTGCTTGTTTCGTTTTACTTGCGAAAACATTGTGCGCTATATGCAAGAGCATGGAATGCTGTATTCGCCACAAGATCTTCCGGGAAAAGCTACTTGGGATAAATAGCCATCTACACTTTCATCCTTGAATAGAGTAGAAGCAATTTAAAAGTTAATACCTAGGGTGATGGTATGGGTTTCAAGCGCTGGATTGTATTCATACACATCCCCGTTGCTCATGTGTTGCCACATGTAGCTGGCAAATGTGTTGATGGTTAGATTACTCTTTATCCCAAATCCATAAGTCCACTGAACTGGGCCACCGTAACGTTTACGACCAAAATCATCACGAGTTAAGTAGTGTACTTTTCCGTGGGCGGTGAAATGCAAATTGCCGTTGGAGCCGCCAATGGGAATGCTCATGGCTGGGCCGAACCCGTAAACATATCCTTTTTCCTCTCCTACATTTAGTTGACTTACGCTTAATTCAAACGCAGGTGTAATCAACGAGCCTGTAATGGGGTGTAGCCGATGTTGTATGTAAACTTCTTTAGTGTTGATAGGCACAACTTGTTTACTGCTCGGTGAGCCATAGCGTAAACCTAATGTGTTTTTCAAAAGCATATTGGCGATCAGTTCATCCACTTTGGCGTCTGATACATAGTTGTCAGCGTGCGCGAGCGAGATGCAAAGACTAAAGGTTAAGGTGAGTAAGCTGATGATCGATTTCATAACAACGTCCTAATGGTTACGAATCGACCTGCATCCTTTGCAGTAGCGGGGATAAATTATGCAGGTCCTTATCAGTGAGATTAGACAGTCCCTGACAGATTGCTCGCTATGTTGCAAAAAGGTCTAATAAAATAACAATACATTACGCTTAGTCAGATGGTGCCATTTTCCATGCTTAATTGACGCTTTTTTGTGTCTAAAGTTTGACGCTTAGGAGGATATTAAAAGAGGTGGGGGTTTTAGGGTGAACACAAAACAAGAGCCATGAGGCTCTTGTACGCAATAACGCTGGCTGCAAATTAGAAATTTACAAATACCTGCCATTTAGATTGAGCCGCTTCCATTAACTCCCCTTGTTTAGGCTCAATAGACCACTGAGTGAAAATGCTCGGCGCTAACTGTTGCACAATCCCCACACCGAAGTTTTGAGACTGTTCAAATGCTAAAGAGTCCGCCTCTTGTGTGGTTTCGAGGCTGATATAGCCTACCAGTTGTGCAGAGCCTTGCGCACCGCCGATGACCCAGTTGGTTTGCACGATTCGGGTTTGGCTGTCTAAATTATTCTGGGTGTTTTGCCAGACCTGCCATTCTTGTGCGCCTGCCGCTTGTGCATAGGCGACCAGAACGAGAATTAAGCTGGCGAGAATGGATTTCATAGGTGACTCCTTGCCAAGGTTGTTTATCTATTAATAACTTTAGTTCAAGGCAGAAAAAGACGATTAAGAAATCGTGCTATGGAGAAAAACAAGCTAATAGGCGTTTCGCTCATAGCTTGGCGTTCTTTTGAATGTTTGGATTTTGTAAGTGCTCGCTTACTTTGAGGGAGCTTATTATGAAAGCGATAGGCATAAAAAAAGCCAGCATAGCTGGCTTTTTTTATTGGGTTGCTTATCAACCCTGCGCAGAGCGATTAGCCTTTAAGGGCAACAACCGCAGCGTTCAAACGGCTCTTAACACGTGCCGCTTTGTTTTTGTGCATGATGCCTTTAGTAACCATTTTGTCTACGAAAGGTGTAGCAGCTACTAGTGCTGCTTGAGCGTCGTCGTAGTTCTTAGTTTCGATGGCTGCACGTACTTTCTTGATGTAAGTACGAACCATAGAACGTAGGCTAGCGTTATGAGAGCGACGGTTAACCGCCTGACGAGCGCGTTTACGTGATCCAGCTGAATTTGCCACTATCAGGCTCCTTCGAATAAGTGTGTTTACAATAAATTAAGGGTGCCGAATTATCCGGAGTAGCGGCCTTTTTGTCAAACCCTTTGTCTCAATCCGCCGAATTCTTATTTAGGGCTCGTGCCATAAGGGCTGTAGCACTACAATACGACGCAAATTAAATATAAAAATGTTGATGTATGAACACCCCGGATCAGCCTACAACCCCCACACCTAAGCCTGAAAGCAGTAGTTTGTTGAGGTCTTCCTCTATTGTCAGTGTCATGACCTTGTTGTCACGGGTTCTGGGATTGGCGCGAGATATATTAGTGGCGTCTTACTTTGGTGCCCGCGCAGATGCCTTTTTTGTGGCGTTTAAAATACCGAATTTCTTTCGCCGCTTATTTGCCGAAGGGGCATTTAGCGTGGCATTTGTGCCGGTTCTATCTGAATACAAGGTGCAAGAAAAGGATGTAAAGTCCTTGGTTAGGGCGGTTTCGGGCACGTTGTTAGGCATATTAGGGCCCTTTACGATTTTGGCGGTGGCTACCGCGCCCCTACTGACCTGGGTATTTGCGCCGGGTTTTGCATCGGACCCTGCTAAGTTTGCCCTGACGTCTGAGCTTTTGCGCATCACTTTTCCGTATCTATTATTGATCAGCCTGACCGCGTTTTATGGCAGTGTGTTGAATACTTATGGCAATTTCGCCATTCCGGCCATTACGCCGGTGCTGTTAAATCTATGCCTGATCCTAGCCACATTTTATTTCACGCCTTGGTTTGAAGAACCGCTCATGGCGTTAGCTTGGGGGGTGATGCTGGCTGGTGTGGTGCAGCTAGGCTTTCAGTTGCCGTTTGTCATGCGCCTTGGATTACTGGCTTTACCTAAGCCTGCGTTTCAGGATTCCGGGGTTAAGCGCATTCTAGTATTGATGGTGCCAGCATTATTTGGGGTGTCAGTTAGTCAGATAAACCTGCTTTTGGATGTGCTTCTTGCATCGTTCTTACAGGCAGGTTCTGTGAGCTGGTTGTACTACTCAGATCGTCTGTCACAGTTGCCTCTGGGAGTATTTGCCATTGCCATTGCTGTGGTGATCTTGCCTAATTTATCCAAAAAGCATGCAGCTAAGGATCAGCAACAATTTAACGCGACCCTAGATTGGGGAATCCGCATGGTATTGCTCATTGGTGTGCCGTCGGCATTAGCGCTCATCGTTTTGGCAACCCCGCTTATGGCGACCATATTTTATCGTGGCGAAATTACCGAATTTGACGTGCAAAATATGTCCTTAAGCTTAATGGCCTATGGGGCGGGGTTGTTGGCTTTTATGTTAATAAAAGTACTCGCTCCTGGGTTTTATGCACGCCAAGACACTAAAACTCCAGTCAAAATCGGCATTCGGGCCATGGTGGCCAACATGGTGTTTAACTTGCCTTTGGTCTTGTTGTTAGCTCATACCGGGCTGGCCTTGGCCACCACATTATCGGCGTATTTGAATGCCTTCTGGTTATTTTGGGGTTTAAAGAAAGCCGGTTTCTATACGCCGCAAACTGGCTGGGGTAAATGGGTTTTGCGCATTCTTATGTCTAACGGAGTGATGGTGGCCGTGATCTTTGCGCTTAATCCAGAAACCCAAGCTTGGATGGACTTTTCTGAGTGGCAGCGAATCGCTTGGATGAGTGCGCTGGTCGGTGCGGGTGTGGTCAGTTACGGGGGCAGTTTATTGATATTAGGTGTGCGCCCTCGCCACTTAAGCGCCAGAGCACAAGATTAATCACAGTATTGTGAGTTCATTGGCCCCCAACGGCTATTCACTGGGGCCAGCCTCCTCTATAATGCGAGCTTTTATTTTGCCGTTGTACTATGCAGTTTTTCCGCTCGTTACATAATATCCAGCCCTATGCACAAGGTTGTGTTCTGACCATTGGTAACTTCGATGGCGTTCACCTTGGGCATCAGCAGGTATTGAATAAGCTGAAAAAAGCAGCCGATTCATTGGGCTTGCCGGCGGTGGTGATGATTTTTGAGCCTCAGCCTAAAGAGTGGTTTGACGCAACGAGCGCGCCAGCACGATTAAGCACTTTGGCTGAAAAAATTCAGCTACTTAAAGAGCAAGGCATAGAGGCATTGGCCTGTATGGCATTTAACCAACGTTTACGTGGTTTAAGTGCAGAGGCGTTTGTGCAGCAAGTGTTAGTGGGTGGCCTAAATGTCAAAGCCCTCATTGTTGGGGATGACTTTCGTTTTGGTTGCGATCGCAGTGGTGATTTTGCCTACCTAAAACTCAGTGGTGAGAAATTAGGTTTCAGCGTGGAAGACACGCGTACGGTGGAACAAGCTGGGGAGCGCGTGAGTAGCACCCTGGTGCGTCAAGCGTTAGAACAAGCGGACTTGGATCTAGCCTCTAGTTTGCTGGGTCGCGAATACAGTATTTCGGGTCGTGTGGCCCATGGGCAAAAATTGGCGCGTACCTTTGGTGTGCCAACTGCCAATGTTTTATTAAAGCGCAATCACACCCCTTTGGTCGGCGTGTTTGCGGTGGAAGTGCTTACCCTTAGCGGTAAGTTTAATGGGGTGGCCAATATTGGAATGCGCCCCACAGTAGGTGGTAGTACACCTATTTTAGAGCCTCACTTATTTGGCTTTGCCGGGGATTTATATGGGCAACGAATTCAAGTGACGTTCAAACATAAAATACGAGATGAACAGCGCTTTAATGGACTCGATGAACTTAAAGCCGCCATTCTCAACGATATTCAATTGGCCAAGGCCTATTTTAACGAACAGTAAGAGCCAAAATGACCGACTATAAATCGACACTGAACCTTCCTGAAACCGACTTCCCAATGCGTGGGAACTTGGCGCAGCGTGAGCCAGCTACTTTGAAAAAGTGGCACGAAATGGATTTGTATCAAGCCATTCGTAATGCCCGTTCAGGTCGTGACAAATTCATTTTGCATGATGGCCCTCCGTACGCCAACGGTGATATTCACATTGGTCACTCTGTGAATAAAATCCTAAAAGACATCATCATTAAGTCGCAAACCTTAAGTGGTAAGGACGCTCCTTACATTCCAGGTTGGGACTGCCATGGTTTGCCAATTGAATTAAATGTTGAAAAACAAATTGGTAAAGCCGGCGTTGCCGTGGATGCGAAAACGTTCCGCCAAAAATGTCGCGAGTATGCACAAACCCAAGTGGATGGTCAGCGTAACGATTTTAAACGTTTGATGGTGCTTGGGGATTGGGATCGTCCATACCTGACGATGGATTTTAAATTCGAAGCCAACATCATTCGCACCCTAGGTCGTATCATCAATAACGGTCACCTACACAAGGGTGAAAAGCCGGTTAATTGGTGTATGGATTGCGGTTCGGCTTTGGCAGAAGCGGAAGTGGAATACCAAGATAAAAAATCCGTATCCATCGATGTGAAATTTGCGTTTAAAAATACGGCGGATTTGTTAGCGAAATTTGCGCTTACACAAACAGCGGAAAAAGATGCTGCAGACTATGCAAGCAAAACGGCAAGCATTGTTATCTGGACCACCACACCTTGGACCTTACCTGCAAACGAAGCGGTATCGGTTCATCCAGAAATCGAATACGCCTTGGTGCATTTAAAAGAAGCGGACGAATTAGTTTTATTGGCGACGGATCTTGTAAGCGATGCTATGTCTCGTTACGGCATCGAAGCAGACAGCTATGAAACCATTGGCTTTGCCAAAGGCGCTGACTTTGGTTGGGTTGAAGGTGAAACCGAAACCGCACCATTTAGTGTTAAGCATCCATTTATGTCAGCTAACGACGGCAGTGCTGAAAAATACGTGCCTATTATTACTGGTCTGCACGTAACTGCAGATTCGGGTACAGGTTCTGTTCATACGGCGCCTTTCCACGGTGCGGATGACTATGTGGTATCGAATAAATTTGGTATTACCTCAGAAGCCATGTTGGTAAACGCTGAAGGTTTGTTTATTGAAAATCCAGCGTTAAGTGCGCTAGAGCTTTCCGGTTTAAGTGTTGCCGATAAAGGTAATTTCAAAGTACTGGGTATTTTGAATGAAAAAGGTGCGCTACTTAAGAAACAAAACCTAACACATAGTTACCCACACTGCTGGCGCCATAAATCGCCAATTATTTTCCGTGCAACGCCACAATGGTTCATCTCCATGAAGCAAAACGGTTTACTTGAGCAAGCCATGCACGAAGTGGAAAATTCCGTTGATTGGCGTCCAAGCTGGGGTAAAGCACGTATCGAAGCCATGATGGGTTCGCGTCCTGATTGGTGTATCTCACGCCAACGTACTTGGGGTGTGCCAATCACGTTATTTGTGAATAAAGTCA
Source organism: Gammaproteobacteria bacterium (assembly GCA_013373125.1). Taxonomy (GTDB): domain Bacteria; phylum Pseudomonadota; class Gammaproteobacteria; order Pseudomonadales; family Oceanobacteraceae; genus Bermanella. Next base: position 26,757 of record JABXIK010000021.1, read on the forward strand.
CTGGTGAATTGCATCCAAATACTAAAGACTTGATCGAAACGGTTGCCAAAAAAGTAGAAGGCGAAGGCATCGATGCTTGGTTTGATCTAGAGCCAGCTGAGCTGTTAGGCAGCGAAGCGGATGATTATCAAAAAATCACTGACACCTTGGACGTTTGGTTTGATTCTGGTGTCACCCACGCAGCGGTATTAGAAGAGCGCGAAGAATTACACGTACCTGCAGATTTATATTTGGAAGGTTCAGACCAACACCGTGGTTGGTTCCAGTCGTCCATGCTGACCAGTGTGGGTGCTCGTGGTAAAGCGCCATACAAAACCGTATTAACACACGGCTTCACCGTTGACGGTGAAGGCAAAAAAATGTCGAAGTCATTAGGTAACACAGTGTCACCACAAGACGTGGTAAACAAGTTAGGCGCTGACATTTTACGTTTGTGGGTGGCATCAACCGATTACTCCAGCGAAATGACGGTCAGTGATCAGATTTTAAATCGTACGGCGGATTCTTATCGCCGTATCCGTAATACCATGCGTTTCTTGTTGGCCAACATTAATGGTTTCGAACCTAAGCAACACATGATGGCGGCTGAAGAATTACTACCTTTAGATGCTTGGATTGTGGATCAAGCCAACAAGCTTCAAGGCGAAATCACAAATCATTACAATGAATATCAGTTGATCAACATCTATCAAAAACTGCATCACTTCTGTGTTAACGAATTGGGTGGTTTCTACTTAGATGTGATTAAAGATCGTCAGTACACCACGCAAAAAGATTCTGTGGCGCGTCGCTCGGCACAAACTGCGCTTTACCATGTTGCAGAAGCCATGGTGCGTTGGATGGCGCCTATCTTAAGCTTCACGGCAGAAGAAGCCTGGGAACAAATGCCTGCACCTGTTAACGGTGAGCGTGAAGCCAGCGTATTGCTAAGTGAATGGTATGGTGAATTGTTCGCCGCGAAAAATGCACAATTTGATGATGCATTCTGGCGTCGCATCATGACGGTGAAAACCGAAGTGAACAAATTGCTAGAAAAAGCCCGTAACGAAAAAACCGTGGGTGCCAGTTTAGGTGCAGAAGTGACCCTTTATGTAGATGGTCAATTAGCACAAGACCTTGCAAGCCTTGGAGATGAGCTACGTTTCGTGACGATTACCTCTACGGCTGATGTAAAAGCATTTGATGCGAATTTAGGTGAAGCCACTGAAATCGAAGGCTTACGCGTATCGGTTGTGGCTAGCGAACATGAGAAATGTGAGCGTTGCTGGCATCACCGTGAAGACGTAGGTGCTAACAAAGAGCATGAACACTTGTGCGGTCGCTGCGTAGAAAACGTAGCCGGTGAAGGCGAACACAGGGCTTACGCTTAATGTTAATGAACTATCTTCGTAACCAATTAACAGGTTTACAAGTTTCGCGCTTGAAATGGCTATGGTTAGCGGTGCTAACCATAATCTTGGATTTTGCCACGAAACAAATGGCTGAAAACTTTTTAGAGTATGCCCAGCCAATTTACGTTTTGCCTGTATTTGATCTCACCTTGCTATACAACAAAGGCGCAGCATTTAGTTTTTTAGCCAATGAGAGCGGCTGGCAGCGTTGGTTCTTCACCATTATCGCGATCTCTGTCAGTGGTGTATTGTGCGTGTGGTTAATGAAGCTTAAAGAAACTGAAAAGTGGTTGGCTATCGCATTGGCTTTGGTGATTGGTGGTGCGTTAGGTAATTTATATGATCGTTTAGTGTACGGTCATGTGGTGGATTTTATTCATCTACATTGGGGAAATAAATATTTCCCTGCATTCAATATTGCGGATAGTGCCATCTCTGTGGGTGCTGTTATGTTGTTGATCGACAGTTTATTTTTACAGAAAAAATCCACGTCGAATTCATCCAATTAAAGTGAAGTTTTGGTTATGCAGATCGCTCAAGGTAAACAAGTTCAGTTACATTTCGCCCTAAAGTTGGATGATGGTCAGGTGGTGGATTCCACGTTTGATCGTCAGCCCGCTACATTAGTGGTAGGCGATGGTAATCTGCCTGAAGGCTTTGAAGAATTAATCATTGGCTTAGAAGCCGGTGATAAAAAGAGTTTTGTGGTGCCGCCAGAAAAAGCATTCGCGCAACCAAACCCTAATAATATTCAACACATGAAACGCAGTGATTTTGCGGCGGATATGGATTTAGAAGTGGGCATGGTGGTGTCCTTCGCCGATGCAAACAACGCAGAACTTCCCGGTGTGATTAAACAAGTTGAAGACAATCTGGTTATTGTGGATTTCAACCATCCGTTAGCGGGTAAAGCATTGACGTTCGATGTTGAAATTTTAGACGTGAACGAGAACCAATAGGAGCTGAGCATGGATATTACCCTAGCGAATCCCAGAGGTTTTTGTGCCGGTGTTGATCGTGCTATCGACATTGTGAATCGAGCATTAGATTTGTTTGAGCCACCAATTTATGTGCGTCATGAGGTGGTGCATAACAAATTTGTGGTGGATAACCTGCGTGATCGCGGTGCGATCTTCGTAGATGAATTACATGAAGTGCCTGATGACAGCATTGTGATTTTTAGTGCTCATGGTGTATCTAAGGCGGTACAGAATGAAGCGAAAGATCGCGGCCTAAAAGTATTTGATGCCACTTGTCCTTTGGTGACCAAGGTTCATATGGAAGTGACTCGCTATGCGAAAAAAGGCAGCGAAGTGATTCTTATTGGTCATAAAGGCCATCCTGAAGTGGAAGGTACCATGGGTCAATATGATCATTCAGCCGGTGGCGAAATTTATTTGGTAGAAGACGAAGAAGACGTGGCGGCGCTTACTCCGCGTAACCCTGAAGCGTTGTCTTATGTGAGCCAGACCACTTTATCCATGGATGATACGGCAAAAGTCATTAAAGCTTTGCGTGCAAAATTCCCAAATATTCATGGCCCTAAAACCGATGATATTTGCTATGCGACACAGAACCGCCAAGACGCGGTGAAAGACTTAGCTAATCAATCGGATTTGATTTTGGTGGTGGGCAGTCCTAACAGTTCTAACTCCAATCGTTTGCGTGAGCTGGGTGAGCGTATGGGTGCCAAAGCTCATTTGATTGATAATGCCAGCGAAATTCAAGCAGACTGGTTTGCCAGTGTGAATAAAGTGGGCATTACTGCTGGTGCGTCGGCTCCTGAAGTACTGGTACGTCAAGTGGTTCAGCGCGTACAAGAGTTGGGTGGTACGATGCCGGTTGAATTAAATGGCCGCGAAGAAAACATCACGTTTAGCCTGCCAAAAGAATTACGTTTGAAAGAAGTGTAGTGACGGGAAATAAAGTACCTGTAGGTCAGGCACTACCTGACCAAATTACTTGCGGTGGGCAATGCCCACCTTACAAATTCTGATTTGAAGTGTATGTAATGAGGTTGCCCCGCAACCGATAGGAGCGTTAAGCAGGAAAGCGCTTTTCCGGCTTTAAGTTTACTTCTCCCAGTTCGCTGCTCACATACACTTCGCCATCCTGAATACTCACCTGAATATCCATATTTTTATTGGCAAGTTTAGCTAGCTGTTCACTGGCATCTGATGGAATGTGAAACACCTCTAGGGTGTTCTGGCGCTCAAAGTGTGGTTGCATTTGTTTGAGCCAAGGGCCAGCTTGCTTATCATTGTAGGTATAGAGTGTCACTTTCTGCGCTTTGCCGCACGCTTGGCGTAAGCGCTTTTCTTCCACCTGTCCCAATTCAATCCAGTGTTCAATTTCGTCACTGAAGTTTTTTTGCCAGATATCTGGCTCGTCTTGGGTGGAAAGCCCCTTGGTAAAACTCAATTGCTCATGGGCGTTCACGGCAAATGCCAATAAACGCACCATCATGCGTAAATCATTTTCGCTGGGGTGCTGCGCCAGTGTCAGGTTGTGGCTTTGATAGTAATGGCGATCCATATCACTAATGTGCAGCTGTACTTTAAAAATGCTGGCGGTTAAAGCCATGGTTCACCTTTATGTGTTTGGTTACAAATGTTCATCATCAAATCGGGCATTATACGGTAAAATACTGAAATTGATGTTTGAATTTATTTGGGAGACATTATGCCCGTCGCCAGCGCGTGTCATATTTTAGTTAAAGAAAAAGCTCTCGCCGAGCAGTTAAAAGAGCGTTTAGCCAAAGGTGAAGATTTTGCTGCCTTGGCAAAGAAGTACAGTACCTGCCCGAGTAAAAAGAATGGCGGTAACCTAGGTGAGTTTCACAAAGGTGACATGGTGAAGCCGTTTGATGATGTGGTGTTCAAGCGCCCGATTCTTAAAATACATGGCCCCATCAAAACCCAATTTGGTTTCCACTTGATAAAAACCTTGTATCGTAGTTAGTCCATGCTGGCTTTGTTAAACGAATACCGTTCTGTCATTCATTTGATACTGCATGCTTTGGTGCCTTGGTTGGTGGTAGTGGCTGTGGTGCCAAAAGGGCAGAGACGCTTTGTATTTGGGGTGTTAATGGCCACCATGTTGGTGGATGTGGATCATTTGCTAGCAACACCCATTTACGCGCCTAACCGCTGCAGTATCTTGTTTCATCCATTACACCAAGTGCTGCCAATGGCGGTGTATGGCTTAATGGTGTTATGGCCGGTTGTCTTATTGGCTATGAAGCGCGTCATGAAGCAATGGGAAATCATCATGGGGTGGATAGGGTTGGGCCTGTTAATCCATATGCTGCTGGATGCTTCTGACTGCGTATGGATGCGATTAGCTCAATAATTATCTACTTGGGTCTTACTGAGCGCTTCAAGGTCTGCCTCGATTGCCCCAGTTAGGACGCCTTCGAGTTTGCCGTCTATCCAAACAGGGACGGATATTTGGGCGCTGATGGTACGTGAACTTTCATCCCAATCGATTCCCCCCACATACACATTTTCACGCATGACGGTTTGCTTGAATTTGGCCTCATCTCCTTGCTAGTAATCAGAGGTGATGGGGATACCTCCTAAGGTTTGACCTTGATCTCCCATGAGTATGAGTTCCACGAATAATGGGGGATTAACACTCAGTTTCTCTTTAAAAAGCCGCTGAACTTGAGGGTCCAATAAATCATCGGCTAATTGAGGGTGGCTGCTCCATTGCTGGTCCAGTTCCAATAATTCTTTTAGGTCGAGAGACTGTTGGCGATATTCTAGTAGGGATTGGGTGATCACAGGGTCTTGCGCCAAAGATTTTAATTGGGCAATGGGTGTGGCCAGTTGTTCAAGGTCGACCCCTTGGCTGCAAGAACAGTGAAGTATGAGTAATAACATCAAGGCGAGTTGGCGCATGGAGCCTCCATGGACTGGCTTTGTGTAAATATAGACAGGGCTTGGCCCTCTGGCCATATATCCGCTGATTTTCTTTGCTCTATGACCTATTTTTAAGCGCCTAATTTGGGTAAAATTCGGCCCCTATTTTTATGTAACGGCCTTGCCCCTAGGAGTTTCCTTGGAAGTTCAACCAATTGTTAATCTGATCAAAGACCTGAAAGCACGTACGGACATGCTTAGGGGGTATCTTTGACTACGATACGAAAGCAGAGCGTCTTCAAGAAGTTGAACTAGAACTGGGGCAACCTGAGATTTGGAATGAGCCAGAAAAGGCTCAAGAGCTGGGCCGTGAACGCTCTAGTCTTGAGGCTGTGGTCAACACCATCAATGACATGGATGCAGGTCTAGCCGATTGCCAAGATTTGTTGGATATGTCCGTGGAAGAAGGGGATGCAGATAGCGTTGCCGATGTAGAAGCGGAACTGGCCAGCCTGCAAGCCCACCTAGAAAAACTCGAATTCCGCCGTATGTTCTCCGGCGAAATGGACCCGAACAGTTGTTACTTGGATATTCAATCTGGCTCCGGCGGTACCGAAGCGCAAGACTGGGCGGAAATGATTTTACGTATGTACTTGCGCTGGGGTGAAGCCAAAGGCTTTAAGGTGGAGTTAATGGAAGCCTCAGCCGGCGAAGTGGCCGGCATCAAAAGTGCCACTATTCGTTTCGAAGGTGAATATGCATTTGGTTGGTTACGTACCGAAACCGGTGTACACCGTTTAGTGCGTAAATCGCCGTTCGATTCCAGCGGTCGTCGCCATACGTCGTTTGCATCGGTGTTTGTATCACCAGAAATTGACGACAACATCGAAATTGAAATTAATCCAGCGGATTTAAAAATCGATGTATACCGCGCCAGTGGTGCTGGTGGTCAGCACGTTAACACCACGGAATCTGCGGTGCGTATTACCCACGTTCCGACCAATACCGTGACTCAGTGTCAGAACCAGCGTTCGCAGCACAAAAACAAAGACCAAGCCATGAAACAGTTAAAAGCAAAACTGTATGAGCTTGAGTTAAGTAAGCGTAATGCGGAAAGCCAAGCCTTAGAAGACTCTAAGAGTGATATCGGCTGGGGCTCACAAATTCGTTCGTACGTATTGGATGATTCACGTATTAAAGATTTACGTACGGGTGTTGAAAACCGTAATACGCAGCAGGTGTTGGATGGGGCATTGGACCCGTTCATGGAGGCCTCACTAAAGGCCGGCCTTTGATCTGAGTGCACTAACTCGATGATTGTGCGTTAAACTAAAAACTCGGCATGCTCATTTAGGAATACTAAACTCCGCTGCCTCGTTTTTAGTTTGCCTTCTCTCATCATCGTTATTACGACTCAGATTGTATTTGATATACAGTGTTATTTATAAAAGTAGGATGGGTTAGCGAGGAATGAGCGAAACCCACCAAACGAAAACAGAATTTAAACAAAGCGTTTTACGTTTCCCGTTAAGCGTCATGCGTTAAACTAAGGTAGAAAAATGACTGAACCACGTGATGAAAACAAATTGATCGCTGAACGTCGTGCTAAGTTAGCTGCACTGCGTGAAGGCTGTTCTGCAAATGGTCACAGAAACGACTTTGACCGAAAACACGTGGCGGGCGACTTACAGAAACAGTTCGGTGAGTTGGATAAAGAAACCTTAGAAGAACAAGATAACCAAGTGGCGGTTGCCGGTCGTATCATGTTCCAACGTGGTCCATTCGCACAAATTCAAGATACTTCTGGCACGATCCAGGTGTACATTGATAAAGACGTGCAAAAAGAAGTGAACTACAAGAGCACATTTGACCTAGGCGACATCATTGGTGCGCGCGGTGCGCTACATAAATCGGGCAAAGGCGAGTTGTACGTTAACGTGACTCAAGCAGATGATCTGGTTATGTTAACTAAATCTTTGCGTCCATTACCGGATAAGTTCCACGGCCTTGCAGACCAAGAAACCAAATACCGTCAACGTTACATTGACTTGATCATGAGCAAAGAAACTCGTGATCTATTTGTGGTGCGTTCAAAAATTGTGGATGGCATTCGTCGCTATCTAACAGAGCGTAATTTCATGGAAGTGGAAACGCCAATGCTGCAAACCATTCCTGGTGGCGCCACTGCAAAACCGTTTGAGACTCATCACAATGCGTTGGATATCGATATGTACCTACGTATTGCCCCTGAGCTTTATTTGAAGCGTTTAGTGGTTGGTGGTTTCGAGCGCGTATTCGAGATTAACCGTAACTTCCGTAACGAAGGTTTGTCCACCCGTCATAACCCAGAATTCACAATGATTGAATTCTACCAAGCTTATGCGGATTACCACGATTTAATGGATACCACAGAGGACATGCTGCGCACCATTGCGCAAAATGTTTTAGGTACCACTGACATTAAGAAAACTGATCGCGATGCAGAAGGCAATGTGGTTAACGAAACCATTTATGATTTTGCGCAACCGTTTACACGCATGACCATGGCTGAAGCCGTATTAAAATATAATCCTGATTTTGATCCAGCAATCATCAATGATGCTGAGAACAATATGGAAGGTCTGAAAGCTTACGCCAAGCAAGTGGGTATCAAAGATGATCCTAAGCAAAGCGCTTGGGGCCCAGGTAAGTGGTTATGTGAAATCTTTGAAGAGACTGCGGAAGAGAAACTGGATCAACCAACTTTTATCACCGCCTATCCATGGGAAGTATCACCATTGGCACGCCGCAATGACGAAAACCCATTCGTGACGGACCGTTTTGAATTCTTCGTAGGTGGTCGTGAGTTGGCTAACGGTTTCAGCGAGTTAAACGATGCAGAAGACCAAGCTGAACGCTTCCAAAAACAAGTTGCTGAGAAAGATGCGGGCGATGATGAGGCCATGCACTATGATGCAGACTACGTGCAAGCCTTAGAATACGGTATGCCACCAACTGCCGGTGAAGGTATTGGTATCGACCGTCTAGTGATGTTATTCACAGATAGCCCAACCATCAAAGACGTGATTTTGTTCCCGCATATGCGCCCTTTGAAATAGTATAAAGCTGTTTAAATTACGCCTCATTGATGGCGCTAAGAAGCCTTGGGTAGATTGAAAATCACTCGAGGTTTTTTTATGCACAGGATGTGCGGGTCGCTTGCGGCGTCCTGCCTCTCGCGACACTTATACTTCCTTGCATGTCGTAGCGCGGTGCCATGGAAGGCAAAGAGCGCATATGCACAGGATGAGCAGGTCGCTTGCGGTGTCCTGCCTCACGCGACACTTATACTTCCTTGTATGTCGTAGAGCGGTGCCATGGAAGGCAAAGAGGGCATATGCACAAGATGTGCAGGTCGCTTGCGGCGTCCTGCCTCTTGTGCCACTTAGCCTCACTCTTGGCTCGCATATCTAAACTTGGCTGGATATAATCACAGGGCACTATAACAAGAGAAATACCATGACTGCGTCTGCGATCCTAAATCAAAGCTTTCATTTTTATAGCCGATTATTTAACAAGGTATTTTGGTTAAGCGTGGCTTCCAGCTTATCGCCACTGTTGATGTTTTTTGCGGTGGGTGCTGGTCAGCCAAGTCTTGCTGGTATGTTATTTGTGATGATGTTGAGTATGTTTTTCTCTGCTTATATCATGGTTTTGATTCACCAATATTCCCAAGATCAAGATGACAGTTTAAGCTCTGCTTTCTCCCTTACCCTGAAAAAAGTATTGCCTATTACTGGCACCAGCATCGTGTTTGGTTTATTTGCCGTTGTAGTTGCGATTCCTGCCGCTGTGATTGCGACCCTATTAGCCGCGGGTATTGAAGATCAGCAGTTGCAGGCTGGGTTAATTGCTTTAATCGTTTCTATTCCAGTTTGCTATGTTTTATATCGCTGCTTTTTTGCTGTGTATTTCACGCTGGTGGATGGGGCTTCTCCTATTGATGCGCTTAAAGCCAGTAACCAATTAGTGAAAGGCAATAAATTAGTGTTTCGCAGCTTCATGTTATTGAGTGTGGTGATGCTGGCGTATGTGGCAATTATTCTTTTAATTAGTCAAATGATTGCAGTGGGTTCAATGGCGCAAGCCATTTTAGAGTTTGCGGTTAATGTGATTGTGTTGCCATATTTTACCATCACCATTTATCGAATTTTCGATGTGGCCCGTCAGCAGCAAATATCACTGGAAGACAGTGATGAGCAAAACGGTCAGGACGATTAATGTCTTTACTATTAAAGCTTGGTGCCTCATGGCAAGGGTTCTTTCAGACTCAAAGCCAACAAGATTATTTGCAAAATGTATTGGCGTTTGTTGAAAATGAGCGCCAATATCAAGTAGTGTATCCTCCGGCTGATAAGGTCTGGCAGGCATTCGAATTAACCCCATTAGACAACGTACGCGTCGTGATCATGGGCCAAGATCCGTATCACGGGGAAGGGCAAGCCCATGGCCTGTCGTTTAGTGTGCAGCCCCATATTAAGATTCCACCTTCCTTAAATAATATCTTTAAAGAATTACAGCGAGACTTGGGGTTGCCAATCCCAGATGACGGCAACCTTGATGCTTGGGCCGAGCAAGGCGTGTTGCTATTAAATTCGTGCCTAACTGTAAGAGAAGGCGAGCCAGGCAGTCATGCGAAACAAGGCTGGGAACAATTCACTCAGGCGTGTATTGATTACATTAATAACCAAAAAGAGCATGTGGTATTTTTAGCTTGGGGACGATTTGCTCATGAGGTTTGCGCAAAAGTGGACACTAAAAAACACTGCGTGATTAAAACCTCACACCCGAGTCCATTAGGTGCGTCCAAACAAGGCAAGGACTTTTCTGCTTTCTTAGGTTCGGGGTGTTTTTCTCAAACCAATGAATACTTACAATCTACAGGTCAGCAAGTGATCGATTGGAATCTTGCGACGGATCAGCCGCAAAATCTTGGGTTTGATTTTTAGCGGTAGATAATATCTTCACGCATGGGTGCTAATAATACCAACAAACGATTTTGTGTGCTTGTGGGTAAATCAATGGCTTCCATGGCAAGGATCAAATCATTCACTAACGCATTGAAGTGATTTTCATTGATCATCATACCACCGTGAATATCTTGCATGCCATCGCCTGTGTAATTGCAAGGCCCGCCACTGATTTCGCAAATTTGTTCCATAAACTTTTCTTTAAAGCGCGCCACATCGGTTTCAAAAAAATAGGGCATGACCAGTGGGTCGTATTGGATTTGTTCAATGAACGCATCGGTTAATTTTTCAATACCAGAAGTTGCGCCTAAGGCTTGATATAGCGATTCATGATTGCTTGATTGATTGACACTGCAGGCGGCTATTAGCAAGGTCAAAACCAGAATGATAAATTTCATGATGACCTCCTAGAACGAACCTTGAATTGAAAAGTAGGTGCCGTCTTGATCTTTAAAGCCGGCGATTTCACCCAGTTGTAAATACGCGAGGGTAAGGGAAACGGATTTACTGGGGAAATACGCCACAAAAAAATCTTGCCAGTCATCTTCGGTGAGACCATCAATGTTATCAGGCTTTTGTCGATACTCCATGCCAATGGCTAAGCGACGGTTTAAAAATACTGCCGCGGCAAACTCCAGTGATAATTCTGCATCATCATTCGCATCTGTACCATAACCCAGTAAGCCAAGTTGATTGGCTTTGCTGTATCGAATATTGGTATTAACCAAAACCGTTCGATTTAAAGGGCCGTTTAGCCACACCTTTGCGGCACTAAGATAGACATCTTGGCCATCTTCATCACTAGCACCTAAAACCTGTGCAATTTCAGGATTAAGTAAGGTCTTATGTTGAATGCCTAAACTGATCTGTGGCCATGTGTCATACACCACATCCCCATATAGTTTCGCTTTGATGCCCAATACGTTTTGTTTGATGTCTACCCCACCCACTTTATTTTCAAAACGTAATTGTGCAAAGGAGATTTCAACTCTGTCATAGGCGGAAACTGCTAACCCGTGGGACGATAACGAATAATCGCTGACGTCGGCTTCACTCATGGTCGCGCTGTAACCAATTTCATCCTGTGTGGCATAACCAGTCAGTACCGCCCATGGAATCAAGCCGCCACCTGCGCCGCCTTCCACTGGGCCAACCGCTGAGGTTGCTAATAACTTGCCGTTTTCAGCAAAGCTATGCTCATAAATAAACATGAGCACTAATGTGAATAAGCAATACGAGACGTGTTTCATGGCGATACCTCGGGTACTTGGTATTGAGCCAGCCAGACTTCAAAATCCGCTGCACTGATGGGGCGAGAAATGAAATAGCCTTGTAACTTGTTACAGCCCCACTGTTTAAGCATAGCAAATGCAGCCAAGGTTTCGACGCCCTCGGCGACGACATTTAAACCAATGTTGTGGGCTAGTTCTATGGTGGATTTAACAATGGCTTGATCGTTTTCATCGTTTTCAAGGGATAGCACAAATGACTTATCAATTTTCAATTCATTCACTGGCATATTTTTGAGTTGTGAAAGTGAGGAATATCCCGTTCCGTAATCATCAATAGATAAGGTAAAGCCGATTCTTTTCAGCTTGTGTAAAACATCAATGGCCACGTCGGGATTGTCCATGACCGCGCTTTCTGTGATTTCTAGCATGATGCGCTGTGGCGATAAGTTATGACGAAGTAAGAGTGATTCCACCTTGCGTGGAAAATCATTTACTAGGTCAAAGGCGGATAAGTTCACCGCAATGGTAATGTCCAATCCTGCTCGCTGCCAAGCAATGGCTTGATTGAAAACTTGATTCAGCATCCATTCTGTCAGAGCAGGCATTAGTCCAGTTTGTTCAGCCAAATTGATAAACTCTTCTGGTGAAATAAAGCCGTACTCATCATGGGTCCAGCGTAGCAAGGCTTCCACTTGTGTGACTTTATGTTTATCAAGATCCACTTTGGCTTGAAAGTGTACGAGTAGTCGATCTTGCTCCAAATCCTCTTTTAGATCATTCACCAAGGTGATCTTTCTTAAATGACGTTCGTCTTGGCCTTCTTGATAATAGGCATAGTCCAATGCGTGGTCTTTGGCATGGTTGAGTGCGATTTCTCCGCGGCGTAATAATTGCTCGGCTTCATTTCCTTGTTTAGGGTAGAACACCACGCCCATAATGATGTGAGACTTAATGTGAATATCATTAATGGAAAGAGGATGTTGCAAAATGGACTGCAAATGCAGCAGCTCATTCATGATGGTGTTTTCATCAATATTGTTTAGGGTTAATGCAAATTCAGCTGCATTTAAGCGCGCCACTTTATGGGTGTCATTGGCATAAGAGGTTAATACAAAACCAAAAGTTTTCAGTAATTCGTCACCCATTTCATAGCCAAAGGTATCGTTTACTTCTTTAAAGTGGTGAATGAATACTCGCACGATGGCAAAGGGCTGCTGCGGATTATGAACTAAACGTTCATTTAGTTGGATTAACAAAGCCGTTCGGTTATCCACACCGGTTAAGCTGTCACTGTATGCAAGGTTGGAAAGTTTTTCTTCACGTAATGCAATACCTTGTTGCATAGTCTCAAAACTTTGACTCAGGTCTGTGATTTCTAAACTGGCACCCTTTAATGTTTGTATTGTGTGTTGGTAATCACCTGAGCTGATGCGAGCGGCGGCCTTGGCGAGATAGCGTATGGGTTGCGTGATATTACGGGCAATCCATATGGCAATCAGCATGGATAAAATTAACGTAATACTGGCGATGGTAATAATCTGAATTTTTAGCGGTGAAAAGGTGCTGTACGCCCGACTTAATGAAGTATGTAGTTTTGCTTCAATTTGGAAGTAATCCGATTGTGATAATGGCACAGTCAAACTTAGAAACTGTTGGTTCTGATCTTCTAATATATGAAAGTTAGTGTCCTCTTCTAATACTTGGTTTTCTTGCATGGCGTTATTTAAAGTGGAGACAAAAACGACGTCATCATTTTTACCTTGAGCGAGAAATTCCACATCTAAATCGGTTAGATTTTTAAGTTGCTGGGCAAAGTTTTTGTCGATGCGCTTTGCTACCATAGACCAGGCTAATGGAATAGGGGCTTTCACCGGCAACATGACCAATTGGTAGATGGCGTTGTTGATAAAAATAATGCCGAAGGCGCCACCTTGTTGGCGAGCTTCATTTAATAATGATTCAAATATACGATCACTAATATTCACGCCTAAGGTATTGGTAATCACGTCTCCTTCTAAATTGAGTAGTATCATTAAGTCGGCTTCGATGCGATCTTGGTTGTTTTCTAAAGCAGAAGTGATAGTGGCTGCATCATTAGAGGTCACTGCATCTTTAAAACCGAAATCCGCAACGAGCACTCGCGCCGAACTTAATAGTTGATTACCGCGCTCTATCATGAGTTGCTCAAATACATTTTTTCCCACATTGAGTTTTTCTTGAGCTTGCTTTTTCACACTGGTATTGGTGGCAATTAAAACCGAGCCGATGGTGGCCAGTGTGCTGATGATTAATAAACACAAGAAAAAAAGAATGATGCGGTTACGTAAACTCATTGCCATCGATTACCAAACCCTCGTTTTTTTTCTTCGGATTTTGCTATCGGTGGAGTGAGCGCCATTTCGATAATGAGAGGAGTATCACTGGGCCATTGATCGACATTCAGTTTGAATATGCGGTTAGGCTCTTTGCTCCATGGGTGCCAAAATCGCAATTCGCTGGGAGGTTGCTTACTGCTGATGTGAGCTATGCCTTTTTTGTTACTCACCGCAAAATTTTGCCATTGCGAAACAAAAATATAGCCAATCATGTTGTCGTGAATATTACAGCCTAAAACCACGAGACCGGCTTGATCAAATAGAATCGGTGCTTCCGGTTTATTGGCGTACAACTTGGTTTCAAAGCGTTTGGCTTGTGAAAACGAATACACGTGATGGCGAATATTGTCACTGTTGGGGAAGCTTACCTGTCGCCCTTGGGCAATGGCGATCACCATGGGGGAGAACTGTTTGTTTATTTGGTCCATGATCGCGGGTTGCTTCGGCATGTTTTGTGATATGACAGCGACGCTGGGGTCGGCAACCACAGCTAATGCTATGGGCTGTTTGTGTTGATCAACAAATTGAACGGTGTAATTTTGCCCAACACAGACGTGAGCAAAATGCATTAATAACAATATATGTAGCCAGCCGGGCTTAACCATATCTATGGGGCTCTCATTGGGTGTGCGCGTTTACACCTAAGCATAGATGATAACCATGAGGTTATTCATACTGTGCTTACGGGCTTGGGTTGGATTCCGTTCACTTTTCCCATGGGCAAATTACAAGCTAGCTGGCCCGGCTGGAATAATACCGTTTGGGTTGAGGGTTTTGATGGAGTAGTAACCTGCCTTTATGTGGGTCAAGTTCACCGTATCTTTTATGCTAGGCAGGGCATAAATGCGCAGCATGTAAGCATGCAAGTTCGGCATGCTGGCTAGGGTGTTACGATTACATTTGAATAGCCCATGATAGGCGGCATCAAAGCGTACTAGGGTGACGAAGGTTCGGATATCGGTTTCGGTGAGGGCATCACCCAACAAATACCTGCGTTGATCACTCAACTGCTGCTCCAGCTTATCCAGCATGGTAAACACATTGTTATAGGCCTCTTCATAAGCGCTTTGGCTGCTGGCGAAACCCGCTTGATACACGCCATTATTTAACTGGCTGTAAATGGCTTGGTTAAGATCGTCAATCTCAGTGGCTAAGTGATTCGGATACAAGTTTAAGCGATTGCCTGTTATGCCATCGAAGGCGCTATTTAACATGCGTATGATGTCGGCCGATTCGTTGTTCACTATGGTGTTAAGCTTTTTATCCCATAAAACAGGCACGGTGGCGCGGCCGGTAAAGTTTACATCGGCTTGGGTGTAAATTTCATGTAAGTACTGGGCGTGATTGAGGTCATCATGATTGGCGCTGGGGAAATCCCCAAATTGCCAGCCTTGAGCACCAAGTTGAGGTTGAACCACGCTGATACTGATGATGTCTGTTAATTGCTTTAGCTGGTGTACCATGAGGGCACGAGAGGCCCAAGGGCAAATATAAGCCACATATAAATGATAGCGATCCGCTTCGGCTTTAAAACCAGCATATCCTGTGGGTCCAGCTGATCCATCAGGGGTTATCCAGTGGCGAAAGGATGAGGTTTGACGGATGAATCGACCCTCATCATCTTTCGCTTGCACCGGTTGCCAATCCTCTGTCCAAACACCATTCACTAACATGTTTGTTACCTCATAAAAAAAGCCCACCTAAGTGGGCGGTATTTCCGTTTAGATTTTTTTCACTAATACGTTATCCACGGCCAGTTTGCCTCCACCTTGGATTGCAAGTGCCACGCTTACCGCCAGCAGGGTTAAGGCGTATTCGTAGCCGTTATTACTCATGAATAAGCCATTGCTGAAGTGGGTGCTAAAGATAGCCACTACCATGGTAAAGGCCACAACCACAGCTGCAGGACGGATCAGTAAGCCAATTAACAAGGCAATGCCGCCGAAAAACTCAGCACTGCCGGCCATTAGGGCCATTAAGTAGCCTGGTTCTAGGCCGATGCTGGCCATCCATTGACCTGTGCCTTCTAAGCCGTAGCCGCCAAACCAAGCGAACAATTTCTGCGCGCCGTGAGCGAACAAGATGATGCCCACTGGTACGCGTAATACTAAGGCGGCGAAGCCAGCTTGGCTGGTCAATAGTTTTGCGATGGTTGCACGATTCATAACGGTCTCCGGTTTTAAATTCAGTCGGGAGGGATTTCCTCACTGCTTGAACACACTATAGATTTAAATAATTTGATGATAAATGCGGTTTATATTGTTAAATTATCAATTTTATGTTGTTAATTGGGGGCGAGCATGGATCGGATCGAGTTATTAAAAGCCTTTGTGGCTGTGGTCAGCGAAGGCTCCTTTACTGCGGCGGCTGAGGCCTTGTCTATATCGCCTCAGTTAGTGAGTAAATATGTGTCTCAACTGGAGTCTCATTTGGGCTCGCGCTTACTCAACCGTACGACGCGCCAAGTGAGTGTCACCGAAGCAGGGACAGCGTGTTATACGCGGGCTCAGCAAATTCTCTCGGATATGGATGAACTGGAAGGCCAGCTTGGGCAGTGGCAAAGCAGCGCCAGTGGAGTGTTACGCATTTCCGCACCTGTGTCTTTTGCTATTTCCCATCTGGCCGAGGCCTTGGTGGCCTTTCAAGATCAATTTCCGGATGTGAAAGTGGATCTGCAATTAAGCGATCATAAGGTGGATTTAGTCGAAAGCGGCTTCGATGTGGCGCTGCGCATTGGCAAATTAAAAAGCTCGTCTTTAATTGCCAAGCCTTTAGCAAAGATTCGTTTGTTGACCTGTGCTTCACCGGATTACTTGGCAAAACACGGCACGCCAGCTCATCCTGATGACTTAGTGCATCATAAATACCTGCATTACAGCTATTCCTCCATAGAAGCCACTATTGCCCGTACCGGCCCAAAGCATTTGGTATCTAGTCCCATCGTGGCGAATAACGGCGATGTATTATTACAAGCGGCCATTGCTGGGGCTGGGATTGTGGTGCAACCCACTTTCATTGCAGGTAGTGCGGTGCAGGCGGGGCAATTGGTGCCCATTCTTTGTGACTATGAGCCAGAGTCATTGGGGTTATATGCTGTCTATGCGAATCGACAATGGCTATCCAACAAGGTGCGAGTGTTCTTGGATTTTATGGATGGCTATTTCGGCGAGCCACCATATTGGGATCAGGGGCTCGACTCGTAAGTTTAGGGCGGGCAGTTAGTCGTTGGCTTTGGCGCGCTCGGCTTCGAACTTCTCTAGGCGCTTATCCCAGGTTTTAAAGCGCTTGCGGCAATAGTTATCCAGCTCTTCGAAGGTTTGGAAGTAAAGATCACAGCCTTCATCAATGGGCACGTCTCGCTCGCAGGCAGCATTGCTGTGTTCACGACAAATCATGGGGCGAGTTTCATAAATACCACAACGATTATCCGGCATGACGAATTCACATTTGTTCATGCTCAGTAAATACCAGCCATTGCCATCCTTAAACACATGTATGCCTTTATGGGCCACTTGCCATAGCAACACATCAAACGCATGCATCGTACGCGGCGTATCCAGCTCTTGAGTAATATAAGAGCAGCACAAAGCCGAACAAAAGTCGCACTTGTTTTCGCTGGTGATTTCTATATCAGTGATGTCTTGGGTTTCGATGAATTGAACAGTATCGGACACGACAGAAGTTTACTTGCAGAATGAGGGGGTATTCTAAAGCCCCAAGACAAAGATAGCGAGGACTGAAGTGTAAACTTTCTCAACTCTTGTGGAGTAATGACTCAATATTGCCTGAACCCAATTAGTCATTTTTTCCAGCGCTAAATTGTCACAAAAAATTCATATTTCCTTTCGTTTTTACTACTTAATGTTACAAGCCCCGCCATTGCTGGCTTGTGGCTTGGCCACTTTGTCATCGTTTCGCCATAAAAATGCAGTCTTACTGACACTCAATTGTCATGTAAC
>JABXIK010000135.1 GCA_013373125.1 Gammaproteobacteria bacterium
AGAAGACTTGTGGCCATTTAATGAAGAAGTCGTGGCGCGCGCCATATTTAATAGCCGCATTCCTACTATTAGTGCCGTGGGCCATGAAGTGGATACCGCCATCAGTGACTATGTGGCCGACCTTAGGGCCCCCACACCATCGGCCGCTGCAGAGCTTGTTAGCCCAGATCGTTTCGAATGGCTAGGCCGTTTTGAACAACTGGAACGCAGCTTGGTGCGCATTATTCAAAATCGCATCACTCAACAAAACTTTCACGTTGTGCAGCTCATCAAGCGTTTGCGTCATCCAAAAGACAAACTGAGAGAATACATGCAGCGCTTAGACATGGCTGAAATGCGCTTAAGAAACGCCATACAACAACGCCTGCAACGTCAGCAGAATCGCTTACAAGCCTGTCAAACCAGCTTGTCTCAATACAAACCAGACAAACAGCTGGCGTTACTCAAACAAAGTAATGATCAATTACAAAAACGCTTAGTTAAAGCCATGGAAGCCAACCTAAAGCAATGGCAGCAAAACTTAGGGCGCCAAGTGGAGGTATTGAATGCCGTGAGTCCGTTGAGTATTCTCAGTCGAGGCTACGCCATCAATAGCACAGCAGATGGCCAGATTATTCATAGCCACGAACAAGTAAAAGCGGGTGATGCCATAGTCGCTCAGCTGCACCAAGGTAAACTCAGCTGCACAGTTAATGAGGTTCACGATGAGTAATATTCGATTCGCCAAAACACTGTTCCTCAGTTTCAGCCTAGCCTTATCTATCATAAACAGCGCAATTGCCCTACCCGAATCAACGCCAGTGCCTGGGGGCATTGCAATCGTTGCTTTAAAAGCCAATACCCATGAAGCGCCCAAAGCGTATTTTCAAAAACGCCCCGTGGCTGTCATCAAACAAGGTGACACTTGGTATGCTGTAACGGGATTAGGGCTATCCACAAAAGTAGGCGAGCACTTTATTGTCAGCCAAGGGCAAAGATATCCGTTTACGGTGACATCTAAAGACTACCCGGAGCAGCATATCGAACTAAAAACCCGTAAACATATCGATTTATCGGCAGAGGACTTAGCCCGTCACCGCAAAGAAAAGAAACAAGCCTCTAGCGTCTTTGAAGCCTTCGACGCGCAACAGGAGCCGGATATTGCTTTCATTAAACCGGTAGCGGGTCCTTACTCCAGCCCCTTTGGCCTTAAGCGCTTTTTTAATGGCGAGCCACGTAACCCTCATAGTGGTTTAGATATCGCAGCAGCCAAGGGCACCCCAATCAAAGCACCAGCTAAAGGCAAGGTGGTACTTACTGGCAACTTCTTCTTTAACGGCAATGTGGTGTACATAGATCACGGACAAGGGGTTGTCAGCATGTTCTGCCATTTGAGCGAAATCGATGTCAGCACGGGACAAACGCTCAAGCAAGGACAATTAGTGGGTAAAGTCGGCGCCACAGGGCGCGCCACTGGGCCCCATTTGCACTGGTCTGTCAGCCTGAATAATGCCCGCATCGATCCCATGCTGTTATTAGCTGAATAGATCACAGATCTCCACGGACACGCCGCAATCCAATGAAAATTGCGTATAATGTCCATATTGATAGGCTTAAGAGATAGGGGGTTACAATGGAAGATATGTCTGATTTAGCGGATTTTAAAGCTGCCATGGGCGATGTAACCCCGCTCAAAACAGAAGCCCGTGTAAGCTTGAATAAAAATCGCCAAGATACCGTGGCCATTGCTCAGCGCCGCCAAGCGGCTATCACGGATACGCAAGCCGATCCTAATCATCTGAGCGATACCCATGTACACATGGTGAAACCTTACGACATCCTCGAATATAAGAAGGACGGCGTACAAGAAGGGGTGTATCGGAAGTTTCGCTTGGGTAAGTATCAGCTGGATGCCCGCTTAGACTTGCATAGACGCACAGTAGAACAAGCGCGCCAAGAAGTCTTTCGCTTCATTGAAGATGCCATGAAATACGACCTGCGCACCCTGATTATTCTGCATGGCAAAGGGGAAAAAGAAGCCACCCCAGCCCTTTTAAAGAGCTGGACCAACAAATGGTTACGCGAGTTTGAAGATGTGATTGCTTTCCACAGTGCTCAGCCCCACCACGGAGGCACCGGCGCGGTATATGTAATGCTTAGAAAAAGCGAGCGTAAGAAGCAAGAAACCCGCGATCGCCATCGCATCAAATAAATAGGCAACCCTATGAGCAAAGCACCCGGTACCGCCGGCACCATTCCCGTCACAGGCGCCGCCTGTGGCATCAAACCCAGCAAAGAAGCCATGGAAGTGGACTTCTCTGTGGATTTCTCTCAAGCCAAACAATTCCTAGATTGCGACAATTCTGAGCCCGAATCTGATTCCGATAAAAAGGAGCTTGATCAAGGCTAACTTAGCTTGCCTACCATCATGGCTGGTCTAGAGTTAATAGAGACTCCCCTTTAACGGATATAAAATGGCGCTGTCTTCTTTTTTTAACCGCGGGCAACTTCAGGATAAGAATCAACAAATATCCCAACTGACAGAACAGTTAGCGTCACTCCAGCACAAACTGGAAAATGCTGAACTGAGCAAGATTGCAGCGGAAGAACTCAAAAACCATATTGAAGATATGGCCAACGAACAGACTCGCCTAAACGATTTACTGTTCGAAAGCATCAGTAGCGTCAATGAAATCCATAATATGGTGAGCCACAACGCGGAAGCCCTAGGAGCCGAACGCTCTCGCCTGCGCGATAGTGAAGCCACCTTCGATCAAATCACCGTCATCTTGCAACAAGTGGGCACTAGCTTAAATCAGATCGATTCTCGTGCCAGTGAAACCGGAAAGAATATGGTGCAGCTCAATCAATCTGCGGTAAAAATCAACGACTGCGTTTCGCAAATTGAAAACATCAGTGATCAAACTAACTTACTTGCGCTGAATGCCGCTATTGAAGCCGCCCGTGCTGGAGAGCAAGGCCGAGGTTTTGCAGTCGTAGCCGATGAAGTGCGTACCCTTGCAGGCCAAACCGGTAATACCACCAAAGAAATTTCGGCCATCATTCAAGCTACCACCAACTTTATTCGCCAAGTGGATCAAGGCATCGAGACCATTCAAAAAGATGCGACGAACCTACAAGAAACCACTTCTACGATTGAGTCTTCGGTTAAGCTCATCACCACACTCAGTAAAGACATGAACTTAATCATTAATCGCAGTACCAACGAAAGCTACATTCAAGTAGCTATGCTAAGTTTGCTCGCGTTCAAATCTCGTGTGTATGAATTTATCGCCACTGATGAACCCAATGATGAAAAAACGGCATTGATTCGTGACCATGCTGGCGGTCGCTTTGGTCGCTGGTACTATGAAGGCCTAGGCAAAAGTACGTTTGGACACCTACAAAGCTACAAAAATATCGAAACCCACTTAGTCGCATTACACGAAAATGCCTACTGCGCGCTACAAGCCGCTCACCAAGGGTCATCTAAAGACAAACTGTCCGCTCTTAAAAACATGGAAGATGCCAGTAATTCACTCATACATTTACTTGAAAATCTGAACGATGAATTACAAACCATGGCTAAAATGGCTAAAGAAGATTCCGACAACGACTCTGTATTATTCTAATTCCTGCAATATTCCTTTGTGCAAACTTCGCTAGGTTGTCACTCATGGGTTCGCTATAATTCTGCTTTTGCTAAGTGACAACCCTATGATTTCCCTGTGTCATGTCAACGACATTGCCGACAACCAAAGCAAAGGCTTTGAGATTGAAGGTCGACATATTTTTGCGGTAAAGAAATACGACAAACTTCACGTTTACCTAAATAGTTGCCCTCACCTTGGGATTCAATTAGAAATGGTCCCGGATCAATTTCTTGATCACAGCCATAGCTTAATCATGTGCTCCATGCACGGTGCATTGTTTCGAATTGAGGATGGCTTGTGCATTAGCGGCCCGTGCCTGGATCAAGCATTAAGAACCATTCACTTTGAAATTGTGGATGATCACATTCACATCCAGCTCCCCTAATTAAGTAACCCCTTTAGGCTTTAGTCTAGTTTGCCTGAACCTATATTTACGTTAAGGTGGCATCAGGTCATGTGGGTTTTCTTATGGACAAACAACTGCTGCTAAT
The DNA here is from genome assembly GCA_013373125.1 of Gammaproteobacteria bacterium. Lineage (GTDB taxonomy): Bacteria > Pseudomonadota > Gammaproteobacteria > Pseudomonadales > Oceanobacteraceae > Bermanella. The sequence continues at coordinate 4,124 of JABXIK010000135.1, forward strand.
TTTAGTCAGTGCCTATGGTGGATTGCTCTTTTTCATTGCTTGGTGGAGCGAAAAGCACGGGCAATTTATTCGCCATTCATGGTGGCGCCCTTTGGTATATAGCTTATCCATTGGCGTATATTGCAGCTCTTGGACCTTTCTCGGTGCCGTGGGTCAGGCCGTAGAAAATGGCTGGCATTTTTTACCCATTTATCTCGGCCCCATTTTACTCATTATTTTTGGTTGGAACATTCTCAAACGTCTTTTAACCATTAGTCATCACAACAAAGTCACTTCCATTGCCGATTTTATCGGCTCCCGCTATGGCAAAAACCAAGCACTTGCCGCCATCGTAACACTGGTCTTAGTAGTGGGAACATTGCCCTATATCGCTTTACAATTAAGAGGCGTCACCATCGCTTGGGGCAGCTTAAATTGGCAAAGTGTCAGTCCCACCTTTGAAGACGCATCCAGTTTTATTGCCGCTGCGGTGATGGCTTGGTTTGCCATATTATTTGGAACGCGCATCATTGATGGCCCTGATCGCCTACGCGGTATGATTACCGCCGTTGCAGCCGAGTCCATCGTTAAGTTAGTTGCGTTTATTTTGGTCGCCGCATTAGCCATCGTATTATGGCAAAACGGTTTACCGGATATGGAAACCGCCAACTTTCAATTTGAACAAATCACCAGTCCATTATTCGTTACCGAATTATTATTAGCCGCCACCGCCATCATCTGTTTACCACGACAATTCCACGTCATGGTGGTGGAATATCAAGGCGCCAGAGATATTAAATTTACCCGTTGGTTAGTGCCTTTGTATTTAGGGCTATTCGCCATACTCGCCATTCCACTTGCACACACAGGCGCACAACTATTTGGCAGTTTAGATATTTCACCGGACAGCTATGTTTTAACACTACCGCGCTTCAGCGGTGACGCATGGGTTTTAGCCTCCACGTTTATCGGCGCCATATCTGCTGCAACCGGCATGGTGGTGGTCGCCACCATTACTCTTTCGATCATGGTATCCAATGAATTAATTGTCCCGGCTTGGCTGCGTCCTAAAAACAAAGCGCGCTATCAACCTAAAGATTTGGGACGCACCTTAAGATTTATTCGACGCGGCGCCATAGTAGCAATTCTAGTGTTTAGCTGGTTATTAGAGCGCATGATGAGCCAAAACGAAGGACTGGCCAGCATCGGTTTAATTTCATTTGCCGCCTGCGCACAATTGTTACCTGGCGTATTGGCCGCCTTATACTGGTCCAAGGGTCACGCTCATGGTGTGATTGCGGGCTTAATTAGTGGTATGGGGGTTTGGTTATATTGTTTATTACTGCCCACGTTATTACCCGAACAGCACAGTCTCATCAGTCATGGTCCATTTCATATCAGCTGGTTGGCACCCAATAATTTATTCGGCCTTGGTTTTCTTGATCCATTAAGTCATGGGGTTTTCTTCAGCTTAGCCATCAATACTCTGGTGTTTTATTTCGTTTCGAAACAAGCACAGTTTAGCTATCTAGATTTACGTCAAGCACAGCGCTTCACTCACAGTCACTTTAAACATGCAGACATTCAACTGGACACCACGCTAAGCTCTGTGGAAGTTCGACAACTACAATCCTTAGTGGACCCGCTGTTCGGTGCCGAGCGCAGTCACGCCATGTGGCGTAGTTTTGAAAGGCAAGTGGGTCATCGACTATTACCCCACGATTACGCTCCGAATTTTGTCATCGGTGCCATCGAGCATGAATTGGGCGCCATTATGGGTGCCGTTTCTGCTCATAAAGCCATGTCATTATTAGCCAGTGAGCAGCCATTAAAATTGCAAGACTTTGTAAATTTAGTCAGTGGTAGCTCTCGCCAAATTCAATTCAGTCAAACGCTGCTGCAAACCACATTAGAAACCATTCCTCAAGGCATTAGCGTGGTTGATAAAGATTTAAAATTGGTGGCTTGGAATCAGCAATATCAAGCCATGTTCGAATACCCAAAACGCCTGCTGTATATCGGCTGTGATATTAAAACCATATACGAATATAACGCCGAACGTGGCTATTTAGGCAACGAAGAAAGCAATCAAAAAAAATTAGTTCAAAGGCGTTTAACCCAACTCACCACAGGCAAGGACTATCGTTTAGAGCGAGCGCTTCCCAATGGCAAGGTCATAGAAATTCGTGGCACACCTTTAAAAAATGGTGGCTATGTCACCACCTATACCGACATCAGTGATTATCACAGTGTTGTAAGTGAACTCGCTCAATCTAAGTCAAATTTGGAAGATCGCGTCAGCATTCGCACACAAGAACTCCAAACCGCCAACGAATCCCTGCAGCGAGAAAATGAACTACGTGCGCGGACCGAACAAGAGTTATTACAAGTACACGCGAGCAAATCGCGCTTCCTTGCCGCGGCTAGTCATGACTTGTTACAACCCATTAATGCAGCGCGGTTATTTACCGCATCCATTCAATCACAAATTGCAAAACTGGATCATTCTCATCCTTCACTAGATATCACTTCACAGCAATTAGATGATGCACTCACACAAGCAGAACAATTAATTAATTCTCTTCGAGAAATATCGCGATTAAGTTCTGGAAAAGAGCAAGCTCGTCGCAGTCATTTTTCACTGGATAGTTTATTACGTCCCCTTGCCAGTGAAGCTTCCGCTATTGCAAACAAAAAAGGCATTGAATTTCACTGGGTACCATCCAAGCTTTGGCTCTATACGGATCAACACCTGTTACGTCGTGTATTACAAAATTTTGTATCCAATGGATTACGTTACACCCAAAACGGAAAAGTGCTAATGGGATTGCGCCGACGGGGACAAGAAGTGAGCCTGCAAGTTTGGGACACAGGCCCTGGCATTGCCGAAAGTGAAATGAGTAAAATTTTCGAAGAATTTGAGCGACTACCAGGTGCGATCAGTAATCAAGGTTTGGGGTTGGGTCTATCCATCGCACAACGTATTGCTCAATTACTGGGCCACAGTATTCAAGTTACATCAAAACTGGCACAAGGCTCGTGCTTTTCGATCACTGTGCCCCTTGGACAAGCACAAGCCATACAAACCCCACCGAAAATGCATGACCCTAACTTAGTTAACATTCGAGTGTTATGCATTGATAACGAACAACAAATCCTAGCGGGCATGCAGTCGTTATTAGAGCAATGGGGGTGTCATGTGATCACCGCTTGTGATCTAGGACAGGCACTTGGGTTTTGGAATTTATCCCAAGCACCACAATGCATACTGGCTGATTTTCATTTGGATAATGAAACCGGATTAGATGTGGTCGAGGCATTACGCTTACATTGGCAAACCGATATTCCTGCCATCGTCATTAGCGCCGATAATAGTGATGAAGTAAGACAGGCGGTGAAAGATAAAAACTGTTTATTTATGGCCAAACCTGTGGCGCCAGCTGCATTAAGAAATGTATTACGCCAACAAGTTAATCGCCACAAGCTAGCGTCGAATCAAAATTGAGAGGCGTCGTGTACCGGCTGAACCGCTAGTTCACTCATGGCTTTGACAACCTGGGTGCGTGAATGCAAACCCAGTTTACGAAAAATTTCTGTCATGTGTGCTTTGATGGTCGCTTCTGTGACATTTAATTCATACGCGATTTGTTTATTCAATAAACCTTGGCTCACCATACTAGCCACACGAAACTGCTGCGGCGTTAATTGCCCGAGAGCTTGCGCGATATTCATCTCATTTGCGCTACTGGCTGAATTTTGTGAAACATGGGTGGGCATCCATACGCCTCCATTCAAAACCATATTAATCGCTTGTTCCATTTCTTCAATAGAACTGCTTTTTGATAAAAAACCACTCGCACCGTGATCCATTGCACGACGTACCACATCACCTTGATCATGGGCTGAAACAATCACCACAGGAATATGTGGATAATGAGCCACTAAAAACACTAATCCACTGAAGCCTTCCGCCCCGGGCATGTGTAAATCCAATAAGATAAGTTGAGCATCATCATGCTGCTCCACTTTTTCTTGCAAGCTTGGTAAGTCATGTGCCTGAATAATCTGAGCATTGGGTACGTCTTGCTGTAATGCAGCGCACAGGGCAGAACGAAATAACGGATGATCGTCAGCTATGATAATACTGTGTACGTCAGACAGACTTTGGTTCATGGTGAATCCATTTTTATTGTTTTAATGTCTCACCTAAATGTACACCATTCTCCCAAACTTGCCATGTGTTCGTTTACGCCGAATTAAAAAACCATGCATCACAGCATGGATTTTTATGCGTTATAACTTAAGCCACTTGCGCAATGGCTTTATGATCTGAGATTAATGTATCCACCACACTAGGATCTGCCAGCGTGGAAATATCGCCTAAACTCTCAAATTCATCGGTGGCAATTTTCCGTAAAATTCGACGCATGATTTTGCCACTTCGCGTTTTTGGTAATCCTGGCGCCCATTGAATAATATCCGGCGTGGCAATAGGCCCAATTTCTTTACGAACCCAAGCCACTAAATCTTTTTGCATCGCATCACTAGGTTGTTCTCCATGGTTGAGCGTGACATACACATAAATGCCTTGACCTTTAATATCATGAGGAAAACCCACCACTGCCGCTTCGGCTACGGCTTCGTGGGCAACAAGCGCACTTTCGATTTCTGCGGTGCCCATACGATGACCTGAAACATTTAACACATCATCCACACGTCCTGTGATCCAGTAATACCCATCTTCATCGCGCTTGGCACCATCACCTGTAAAGTAACTGCCTTCAAATGTTGAGAAATAAGTATCAATAAAACGCTGGTGATCCCCAAACACAGTGCGCATTTGTCCAGGCCAACTGTCTTTAATAATTAAATTGCCGCTCACCGCGCCGGATAATTCTTTGCCATTTTCATCCACCAACGCAGGCTGTACTCCAAAGAAGGGCCGAGTAGCGGAACCCGGTTTTAAATCTGTGGCACCGGGTAGCGGTGTGATCATGGCGGCACCGGTTTCAGTTTGCCACCAAGTATCCACAATCGGGCATTGGCTACGACCGAATGTGCGGTAATACCAACGCCAAGCTTCTGGGTTAATGGGCTCACCCACTGTACCCAATAAGCGTAAGCTGGACAGGTTGGCCCCTTTCACAGGCTCATCCCCTTCTGCCATTAATGCGCGAATGGCAGTTGGTGCTATGTATAAAATATTAATGTCGTATTTATCAATCATGCGCGCGATTCGCCCACAATCTGGATGAGTTGGCACCCCTTCATACATCACTACGGTGGCACCATTACATAATGGACCATATACAATATAACTGTGGCCGGTTACCCAGCCCACATCCGCCGCACACCAATAAATATCACCCGCTTGGTATTCAAAAATATATTCATGGGTCATGGATGCATATACCAGATATCCGCCACAGGTATGTAACACCCCTTTAGGTTTGCCGGTACTGCCTGATGTGTACAAAATGAAAAGTGGATCTTCCGCATTCATTTTTTCAGCGGGGCAATCTGTGCTTTGCTGACTGACGAGAGAATGATAATCCACATCTCGTGGTGCATTCATAGTGACATTCGTTGCTGTATGTTGCAGCACAACAACATGTTTCACTTTATGCGCGCTGCATAAATCAATTGCTTTATCCACATTGGTTTTTAGGGGAACAGGTTTACCTGCACGCACGCCTTCATTAGCGGTGATAACAAATTCACTACGACCATCTTCAATGCGACCAGCGAGTGCTTCTGGAGAAAACCCACCAAACACAACAGAATGCACGGCCCCCACACGGGCACAGGCCAACATAGCAATAGCGGCCTCTGGCACCATGGGCATATAGATGGTGACCACATCACCTTTTTTTACACCCAAACTTTTTAAGCCATTGGCAAAACGGTTTAATTGCTCAGACAGCTGCCCATAAGAAATGATGCGAGATTGTGTGCCTTCTTCATCTGGCTCCCATACAAACGCGGTGGCATCAGGGTTCGTTTTCGCATGACGATCCACACAACTTTCCGTGACGTTGAGTTCACCATCTTCAAACCAGCGAATGTGTAAATTGGATTTATCATAGGAAACGTCTTTTACTTTGGTGAACGGTTTTTGCCAAACGATTCGCTCAGCTTGTTTTGCCCAAAAAGTTTCGGGTTGCTCCACTGACTCGCGATACATCTCAAGGTATTGCTCATTGGTGAGCAAGGTTTTGAGGGTTTTATTCACTGGATATACCATTTGTTCTGTCATGGGGTTCCCCTACACAATTGTGTTCACATACGCCTAGTGTCAGGTTACAAAATGATTTTCTCCATTAGACCTTTGTCTAAGCTATCCCCTGCAAAAGTATGGCAAGCAAAATCGTATTAGACTTTAGTCGAATATATACCAAGGGCTAATAGGCAAACCCCTTCTTAAAGCACTTACTGGTCAATGATAAATAAATGTTCATACCTAAAAAGCAGTTTAGTTATGGACATTTCATTCCAATCACTTGGAGGGAAGACCATGAGAAAGCCCATCTCATCAAAAAACCATAACAAAAACGCCCTTGCCCTAGCCTGTGCATTTACCTGTGCTGCCTTGGCAAGCTCATTCACTCATGCAGAAACCGAATACAAAATTGGCGGCTATGTAAAATTTGATGCCATTTTTAGCCAGTACTCTGATGCGCAACGAGCAGCCAGTGTAGGCGATGATTTTCTTGTGCCGTCCACCATTGCCGTGGGGGATGGTTCCGGTGAAGGGGATATGGTGTTTGATTCCAATGCTAAATTCTCACGCATCAATTTTAAAACCACCACAGGCACGGATGTTGGCGATGTGGTGAGTTTCATTGAAATGGATTTCAACGCAGGCAATGACGAGCGCCTAACCAACCAAGCCAGCAATGGTTTACGTCATGCCTTTTTAGCTTGGAACAAACCTGATGGTAGCAGCATTACCGCGGGTCAAACCTGGAGTACCTTTTTTAACGTTGGCGCCTTACCAGAAGCAGTAGATTTTATCGGCCCCACATCCGGCAGTATTTTTGTTCGCCAACCTCAGGTGCGCTACACCATGCCCATGGCGGGCGGCAAGCTCATGGTGGCGGCAGAGAATCCATCCTCTGGTTTACACGATAATGCAGCGGTTACCGCTGGCTCTTATGCCGACGACAATCAAATTGATGACAACACCATGCCGGATATCATTGGTCGTTACGATGGTGGCGCGGGCAGTTTAAGTTATTCAGCAGCGGTTATGTTGCGTCAGATTGCTTACAACGATGGCACTAACAGTGAGAGTGAAAATGCCACCGCCGTAAGCTTAAGCGGTAAATATGTATTAGGTAATGGCGACGACATTAAAGTCATGATCAGCAGTGGTACATTAGGACGTTACATTGCACTGAATGCCTATCGCGATGGTGGTGTAAAAGCCGATGGCAGCATCGATTTAACGACTGTCACCGGTGGCTATGTCGCTTATAAACACATGTGGAGCCCAATGGTGCGCAGCACCTTCTCTTATGCGTTCTCCGAAGCGGATAACTCCAGTGCCATCACAAGCGATGTCACTAAATCCGTGAATAACGTTTACGCCAATCTGATGTACAGCCCAACCAAGCAACTCACCTTTGGTGGTGAATACATGATTGCGGAGCGTGAAACTGAAAGTGGCGCTAATGGTGATCTAACCCGCATTCAGTTCACCAGTAAACTGAGCTTCTAAGGCCGACTCCCTTCACCTACTTTGGTGCAATAGACCAAGGTCTAATAGTGCGAAGGTGAAGGGAAGACTACAAACAAGGTGTACTCACCGGGAGAAAGCATTATGTCCTTTAAATCAGAAAGTGACGCCAAAGCGTACTGGAAAGAGAACCTCACCCTTATGGTCAAATTATTTGTCATTTGGTTTGTGGTGTCTTTTGGCTGCGGCATCTTATTAGTGGATGTCCTCAATCAAATACAAATTGGCGGCTATAAATTAGGGTTTTGGTTTGCACAGCAAGGATCCATCTACACCTTTGTGGGGTTGATTTTTTACTATGCAAAAAAAATGGGTGAACTTGACCGTAAATACGGCGTCGACGACGAATAGAGGTGCAGCATGGAATTACAAACACTGACCTACATAGTCGTAGGCATCACATTTGCAATCTATATCGGCATCGCCATTTGGGCAAGAGCCGGTTCCACTAAAGAGTTCTATGTGGCCGGTGGTGGCATTCACCCTGTGGCCAATGGTATGGCAACGGCCGCTGACTGGATGAGTGCGGCGTCATTTATCTCCATGGCTGGCTTGATTGCTTTCATGGGTTATGGCGGTTCGGTTTTCTTAATGGGCTGGACCGGTGGCTTTGTGATCTTAGCCATGTTGCTCGCTCCTTACTTAAGAAAATACGGCAAATTTACCGTACCTGAATTCATTGGTGACCGGTTTTATTCACGCACCGCACGTATCGTTGCAGTTGTGTGCTTGATTATTTGTTCGGTGACCTATGTTATCGGCCAAATGAAAGGGATTGGTGTGGCGTTTTCTCGTTTCTTGGAAGTGAGCTACGACACAGGTTTGCTCGTGGGCATGTGTATCGTGTTTTTCTACGCCGTGCTTGGTGGAATGAAAGGCATCACTTACACCCAAATCGCGCAATACTGCATTTTAATTCTGGCTTATACCATTCCAGCCATTTTCATTTCACTTACCCTGACTGGTAATCCACTTCCGCAACTAGGATTTGGCTCTACCTTAAGTGGCAGTGATGTGTATTTACTTGATCGGCTCGATCAGGTGGTCACCGAATTAGGCTTTGCGGAATACACCACCAGTGTGCGGCTGAATACCGTGAACATGTTTGCGTACACCTTATCGTTAATGATTGGTACCGCAGGCTTGCCTCACGTGATCATTCGTTTCTTTACCGTACCTAAAGTAAAAGACGCACGCTCATCAGCCGGTTGGGCTTTGGTTTTCATCGCCATTCTTTATACAACTGCCCCTGCGGTTGCGGGCATGGCACGTTTGAATCTTATGAACACCATAGAGCCTGCAAGTGGTGAAAACCTTGCGTATGAGGAACGTCCACAGTGGTTTAAGAACTGGGAAAAAACCGGGCTACTTCAATTTGAAGATAAAAACGGCGACGGTTTAATTCAGTACACCGCCAATAAAGAAACCAATGAAATGGTAAAAGTAGATCGCGACATCATGGTGTTAGCTAACCCTGAAATTGCTCAGCTGCCTAACTGGGTCATTGCGTTAGTAGCAGCCGGTGGTTTAGCCGCAGCGCTTTCTACTGCAGCGGGTTTATTACTGGCGATTTCTTCTGCCATCAGCCACGACTTATTGAAAGGCGTGTTCATGCCGCAAATTACGGAGAAACAAGAGTTAATGGCGTCCCGTGTGGCCATGGCTGGTGCCATTGGTTTAGCGGGTTATCTTGGCTTTAATCCTCCAGATTTTGCCGCTGGTACCGTGGCCTTGGCATTTGGTTTGGCGGCATCGTCTATCTTCCCAGCGTTAATGATGGGTATTTTCAGTAGCCGCATTAACAAAGAAGGTGCCATCGCCGGCATGATTGCAGGCATCACAATCACTTTGCTGTATGTGTTCCAGCACAAAGGCATCATGTTTGTTCCTGGTACAGAGTTCCTTGGGGATATGTCAGCCAACTGGTTCTTCGGTATTGAACCAAACGCGTTTGGTGCCATCGGTGCAGTGGTGAACTTTGCGGTTGCATTTGGTGTGTCTCGCATGACACAAGAACCTCCTCAACACATTCAAGAATTGGTTGAGCACATTCGTGTACCAAGCGGTGTTGAACAGGCACAAGATCACTAGGAGGTCACTAAAAAGTCTTTCGATTCGGGAGTAGCCCCGGTAATCTTTACCGGGGCATTTTTTTCCTAACGCTTATTCTGTGAAATAGGACACCTTATGTTTAAAAATAAACACGTGATCATCTCTCTTATTGTGGCACCTATTTTGGCCATCATCAGTTACTTTGCCGTAGATGCTATGGTTGCAGAAACACCTCACGCCGCACAACCAGGAGAACGTGTTGAACTCATTGAAAAACCCAATTGTCGCTACTCCAGTGGCGCATGCGATTTAAAAAATGGAGAGTTTGAAATTCACATCCAAGCTAAATGGTCCGATGAAGTCCAAGTGTTGCTCACATTGGAATCCAAATATCCTTTAGACGGTGTTATAGCCGCCCACGTCACCAATGACGATCACAATGTGCCCCCCATTAATATGCGTCCACTGGATAAAGAAGGCCATAAGTGGACTCTTAACATTGTTAATCCTGATGTAAATGTAGACCGCTTACGTTTAGCCGCATCGGCTCAACGTGCACTATATTATGGAGATGCCTCTCTTACTTTTATAAACTATGAAACCAGTTATCAAGATGACTTCAGAGAATAGCGCTACATTACAACCTGAACTCAATAGCATTCGCGATTTTTTATTAGAGTGCATACCGTTTGATGAATTACCCATCGAACAGGTCAATCGTATCGTCAATCACATTGAAATTAGCTACCACAGAAAAGGCACTATTTTTAAAAGTGATGAAAACGAAGCAGGCCTGAGAATTGTTCGCAGTGGTGCGGTTGAATTACGCAGTGAAAATAATCGTTTACTGGATCGCGTGGGAGAAGGATTCAGCTTTAACCTTATGGGGCTTAACCAAGAGCAACCGGGCATACACGCCGTATTAATTGAAGATTGCTTAATCTATTATCTACCTGAAAAATCTTACCAAGGCCTACGTCAAGAATTTCGCTATTTTAATCGTTTTTTTCATTCGCAACGCTCTCGTCGTGTTCGCCGTGCGGCCCGACATGAACCCAACCCATCGGATATGATGCGGCCCATTAAAGATTTAATAAATGGCGAAATATTTACCGTCACGCCCAATACCAGCATTCAACAATGTGCCGCTCACATGAGCGAAAAACGCATTTCTTCAATACTTATCACACAACAAGACTCGTTATTAGGCATAGTTACAGATCGTGATATTCGTTCTCGTGCCGTGGCACAGGGGCTCGACTTGCAAGCGAATGTATCTGTGATTATGACAGAAGAACCAAGGGTCATTGATGCACAAGCTTCGTTATTCGATGCCACTTTATTAATGACTCAGCTGGGCATTCATCATTTGCCTGTGGTTGAAAACAAACAACTTAGCGGCATCATCAGTGCGTCCGACCTCATGCGCGCCAAACAAGATGATCCGGTTTATTTGGTGCAACACATTAGCCGGCAAACCGAGTTAAGTACCCTCACTCAAATTGCTCAATCGATTCCTAACTTATTAGTGCAATGGGTACATGCCGGCATACGTGCCCACCAAGTGAGCCATATTTTTACCGCCATCAGTGACGCCATTACCCATAAACTCATTCACTTTGCCGAACAAAAACTAGGACCCGCTCCTGTGCCCTATTGTTGGTTAGGTTTTGGCTCGCAAGGGCGCAGTGAGCAACTGCTTGGGGCCGATCAAGATAATGGTTTGATTATTCATAACAGTATGCAGCCGGAAGACGCACCCTGGTTTGAACAGCTCGCGCATTTTGTTTGCGATGGTCTGAACGCGTGTGGCTATGAGTATTGTAAAGGTAAAGTCATGGCCACTACCAATGAATGGCGTCAGCCTTTACATGAATGGCAAGTGACGGTAGATCGTTGGACGCGAAGCCCCACGGATGACGCCGTCATGCGTGTAAGTATTTTCTTTGATTTACGCTGCGTGCACGGAGATCAAACCCTGTGTGATGAACTGCAAACCTATATGTTAAAAAAAACCAGCAGCAACAGTATTTTCTTAGCCGCCCTTGCACAAAATGCATTAAGCAATGATCCACCTCTGGGTATCTTTCGTCGTTTTGTCGTCGAACATAATGGCGAACACGCGGATCAATTGAATGTGAAAAAGCGTGGCATCATTCCCATTGTGGATATTGTGCGCTTACATGCGTTGGCCAATCAGGTAACGGCAGTTAATACTCTTGATCGTTTGCAGAAATTGGTGGAGTGCAAAGCCATGACCATGGTGGACAGTCGAAACTTGCAAGACGCATTGCGGGTCATTATGCAAGCACGCATTGAAAACCAAGCTCAGCAAATCATCAATGGTGAAAGCCCTAATCATTATCTGAACCCAGACAACATGAGTAAGTTACTTCGTAAACAACTCAAAGATGCTTTTAGCATAGTTAAAGATGCGCAACTCTCCGTTAAAAACCAATATCGTCAAGGCATGGCTTAATGTGGCAGTTGGCGTTAAGACACAAACTAGCAAAAATAAAAGCCAAATGGTCTCATGAACCGATTCATGAAAATTTATTATGTGCTTGGCATGCCAGTGATTTGTCGCTTAAACAAAATTGGCAGCACACACCTTTTCTTGTGGTGGATTTAGAAACCTCATCACTCTCAGCAAACAAGGGTGAAATTTTAAGCATAGGCTGGGTGCCGATTCATCAAGGACGTATACGTTTGCAACAAGCCAAGCATTTATTTATACAAAATGCTCAATCCGTTGGTGACAGTGCCATCATTCACCAAATTCGTGACTGCCAGTTAGAAGACGGAGCCAGTCTTGCAAATGCATTGGATGCGTTTTTACTGGCAGCCCAAGGTCATGTATTAGTGTTTCACCACAAGACTTTGGATTTGCAATTTTTAAATCAAGCCTGTTTAAACACTTGCCGCGCAAAATTATACTTACCTACCGTCGACACCTTAGCCCTCGAAAAAAAGCATTTAGATTTTATTGGCCAGCCCATTCAAAAAGGCGATTTAACGTTAAGTCAATCTCGAACTCGATACGGCCTGCCACACTTCCCTGCCCACAATGCGCTTACCGATGCCATCGCTACCGCTGAATTATTATTGGCCATCATTGCCCACAAGGGCGATCACGTCACTTTAGGCCAATTACTGTCATAGCTGTGTACTGGCATAGCTTTTGAATTACCTTTTAAGTGTGCACTAATCATTACACTCAACCCATGCTGATACTGCAAAGCTTACTTTTTTTATTGCTCTCCTTCCCTCTTTGGGCGGCAGATGATCCAGCCGAATCATCAGATGCGGCGACACAATCTGGGTCTATGGAAGGTGAAGCCAGCGAGCAAACTCAACCCGCAGAAGGCGATTCCTCTGACGCAAGCACGGCCAGTGATACACCGATTACAGAATATGAAGACGTGCCGCGAATCACCCCAGACAAAGCTAAACAACGCTTTGCCGAAGTCATTCGTAATTTAAAGCTGTACCAACGTGAATCTGAAATCGTTGAAATTAGCGGCAATGAAACACCTTTAATGGGATTGTATTTGCCGGAAAATACCGGCAAACCTCAAGGAGGTGTATTAATACTGCATGATATTAACCAGCATGCACACTGGCCTCACACCATTACACCTATACGTGAATACTTACCGGATTATGGCTGGAATACCCTAAGTATTTTCTTCGACCAGTACATAGAAAAACCCTTACCAGAAGTCAAACCATTTCAATTCGCAGCGGCACCTTTGCCAGCAGAAACCAATACCACAGCAGACGATGAAAACAACCCTGATGCCAGCGACACAAGCGCAGCTAGCGAAGAGGTCGCAACTGAAAATACAGATCCCACTACAGAGCCTGCACCCGTAGACGCCCTCAATGCCGACACCCAAGACAATAATGGTATAGAAGACGACCCATTAGACGCAGTTGCCAACAGTTTAGATGAAGTACCGGAATTTACGTCCCCGCAAGCAGAAGAAATAGTCGCTGAGCCAGAGCCACCTATAGAAGAAACCTTTATCGAAGACATGATCGCTCGCACAGAACAGGGCCTACAAAAACTTAATGAGATGGGACAATTTAATATTGTCATCATTGCCAACGGTTACAGTGCAAACTGGGCTGCGAAGATGTTAGAAAAGCGCATCAGCGGTGAACAAAAAGGTTATGCGTTGATTTTAATCGATGCCAAAGCGTCCACATACCCACCAGTGGATTTAAATACCAGTTTGGCAAAACTCAATATCCCAATGCTGGATATCATTACCGAGGATGCCCCCGAACAATTACGCATAAGTAAAACACGCAAGGGAGCCATGCTGCGCGAGCAGAATAAAAAATACATGCAGTTATTTTTACCAGCCATTAAGCCCAGCCTAAGCGCAGAAGACAATATGATTGCTAGGCGCATTCGCGGATGGTTACTTACCCATGCTGCCGGTGAAGAGGTTGCGGTTAAAGTGAAAAATTATTAATAAAAAAGGGCTGAAATCAGCCCTTTTTCTCTGTTAAGCCGGTTCATCACAATTTTGTGGTTTAGGCATGTCACCCATATCCGGGCGAGCATCCATTTTACCCATGCGATGTTTTGGTCCACGCTGCATAAGCGCTTTATATTTCGTTTTCTGCGAATCATCCAAGATCGCATAGATTGCTTGCTGCTGTTCCAGCATTTTCAAAATACGCGCTTTGTGTAACGTCGACTCTTCTTCTGCGATTTCAAGTGCGCCACTGGCACTATAGTTATCCATTAACGCCTGCTTCTTTTGCATTAATGCCTGAAAGTTTTCACGGCCCAATTTACGATCCGCCTTATTGGCTTCGCGGATGGATTGAATTTGCGTGACTTGCGCTTCGGTTAAATCTAACGCTTTGACGAGTCGATTCTCATGGTGCCCGCCACCAAAGGCAAACGCTGACACGGAGACAGTCGCCGCTACGATTGTCACTGCTAACCATTGAATTGGCTTAGATATAGATTTCATCATAGTTTCCTCTTGGGTTAATCAATGATATTCAATGAATACTCAGCCAGTATAAGAACTACAATATTAAGTAGGGCAAAGGGAGGGTAAAGTAAGGTAAAGTCACCTATGTGCGCTTGATCTTTTATCCAAGGAAAAGACAATAGGCCTATGAATCCAATATTACTTATCGACGACGATCAAACCTTATCTGAACTACTCTGCGAATACCTAAGCGCAGAAGGCTTTACCATGGAAGCCGCTTTTACTGGTTCCGACGGCTTAGATATGGCCAGTAACAAACGTTATCAACTCATTATTCTAGATGTCATGTTACCGAACATGAATGGCATCGAAGTGTTAAAGAAGATGCGCCAAAATCAAGTGAACACCCCGGTTTTGATGCTGACCGCTAAAGGCGATGATGTAGACCGCATTTTAGGCCTAGAACTGGGTGCCGATGACTATGTACCCAAACCCTGTAACCCAAGAGAACTATTAGCACGTATTAATGCTATCTTGCGTCGTTCGCAAAACATGGAAGATGCCAGCAGCAGTAGCCTAAGCGTGGACAGTCGCCGCCTAGAAGCGAGCTTCAAAGGCAATAGCCTAAAACTCACAGGAGCAGAATTTAAAACCCTAGAATCCCTGCATCAACGTCAAGGCATGATTGTTACCAAAGAGACGTTATGTGAAGAGGCATTAGGTCGTCGTTTAACACGCTACGATCGCAGTATTGATGTACATGTAAGCAATTTAAGAAAGAAACTCATAGAAGCTGGAGCCAGCACAGACATCATCATCAACCAAAGAGGTACAGGCTATTTACTCAAGCCTGAATAAAATAGTTAATGTTGCATCACTTTGGTTTAACCGGACGTATCTTATTTAGCTTTTGGATGACACTTTTGTTAGTGGTGTTAGCCATGGTCATTATTTTTATCTCACAAAAAAATAATGATGACTCACTGCAAAGAATGCCCCCCATTAAAACCGGTGAAACCTTAACACTCAAACTGCTCAGTGAGGAATACTCTCATGTACGCGAATGGTTCATGCAACAAGCAGAGCGTGACGTACGACGAATTTTTGTAATCAAAGACAGCCAAGAAATTTTGCAGCGTCGGTTACCACCGCCATTACAACGCATTAACAGTCACCTTTCTAATGATCACCCTTTCATTCATCGCAAGCGTGAAGGCTTTGTATATGTGGGCCGCCATCTATTATTACCCGACGGTAAACGGGTGAATATTCTATTCCGCAGCCCAGATTTTCGCCCTCCCATGCATCATATCATTGCAGAGCAGTGGCTCGGCTTTATTGTTTCCGCCATATTGATTAGCGGTTTAATCAGTTACTTGCTGGCGCTGTACATTATCAAACCCATCATGTTATTGCGCCAAGCCACACAGAAGTTAGCATCCGGCGATCTCTCTATCCGAGTCCAAGATGACATTAAAGGCCGACATGGTGAGGTGTCTTTATTAGCACAAGATTTTGACAACATGGCGGATAAGTTAGAACGCACCATCTCATCCCATAAGCATTTAATTCAAGATATTAGTCACGAGTTGCGCAGTCCAGTGGCACGCTTACAACTGGCATTAGAGCTGAGTAAAAAGCGCTTAAACATCAGTGATGACCAAGTGGACATTCAGCGCATTGAAAAAGAGTGCGAACAAATCAATACCATCATCAATACGCTGCTTAATTTGCCCGCTTATGAACTAGAACCATCTTTGGCATTTATGGATGAGGTTAATGTCAGTGAATTACTCAACGATATTTGTAACGACTTAAATTACACCAATCCACATAAACCCATAGTGTTGCAAGATCAAACCCAAGCGCAACACCAGCTATTAGCCAATGGCCAATTACTTCGCAGCGCCATTGAGAATGTATTAAAGAACGCACAATACTACCATCAAGGTGATCAACCCATAGAAGTATCACTCATCTATCATCATCAATCGCTCGAAATTTTATGTTGTGATGATGGGCCTGGTGTAGACGATGCGCAATTAGAAGAAATATTTAAGCCTTTTTATCGTATTAGTCAGGCTCGTGAACGCAGTAGCGGCGGTTACGGCTTAGGCTTGGCCATTAGTAAACGAACCATTGAACTACATAACGGTCGAATCCACGCAACAAATCGCAAACCTCATGGCCTGTGCGTGTCCATGACACTACCTACCTCTTAAGGGGTTATTACCTTTTTAAAGAAGTTAGGTATACTCCCCTCGCAATTTTTGTGAGCCGGTTCAAGGAATTTTAAGTGCGTACGTTTTTCTTGTTATGCATCGCGTTGATGTTTTGTCAGGTCAGTTATGCTCGTCAATCCTGCGACTGGCCTTTTCGCACCAGTATACAAGTACAACAAAACGATTTTGATGGCTTATCTGACTACCCTGTTGACCTTGTATTAAGTAGCAGCACACTACATAGCCAGTATAACTGGAGCAGTAACGGCCAAGACCTTCGCATCTTCAGTGATGATGACTCAACCCCCTTACCATTCACAATTAATTCATGGAACGCCTCCAATAAATTAGCCGATGTCAGAGTGAGCTTTCCAGCCTTGGATAAAGGCACCCGCACCATTTATTTATATTATGGCAATCCCTCTAGTAGCAGTGCGAGCCAAACGGTACCAGATCTTCCTTTTGTTGACGGGAAAATAAAATTTCATACCCGTTCAAACCAGAATACAGACCCAGATAACTTAGTAGAAGCAAAAAACCTATTCAACCAAGGCAATGATGCCAACACCGCATATGGTTGTAGTCATCCGGATAACTTCACGGGTGTTACAAATCGCAATCAAGGTACTGGGCGTAACAATGGAAGCTTTGTGGCTTACTCTAAAACACGCTTCACTGTGGATACTGCGGGTGATTGGGGAATTCGCTATGGTGCCGACTTTGGTTTTGGTGGTGGCCTCTATGTAGATAAAACCAACGTATTAGATGAAGATTGGACGCCTACGGGTGACTTTTGGTGGGGGGGGAATTGGAGTAGCCAATACGTACTCAGAGGCTCTATTTACTTAACACCAGGTGAGCACGAATTAGAAATTATAGGCGCAGAAGACTGCTGTGATGGTGGTGTTACGGTTCAGTTTTCCAGAAATTATAATGGCAGTAATTACGATACTGCCAACTGGCTACCTTTTACCGCAGACAATATTGATATACGCAGTGAGGCTTGCCCCATACCGACACTCACGATTAGTTATGGCAGCCACGATGTGTGTTACCAAAATCTTGCCTTGCTCACATCCAGTAACACCACACAATATTGGACATCCGGCTCTACTCAAGAGTTATCTTTAGCCATTAAAAATCAAGAAACATCGCAAACCGTCTCAGCGGGTTCCAAGATTCAATTCACCTTACCTAACGATATGACGCTTACCGGCAGCACAGGAACAAACTGGAGTTGTAATGCAATTGGCCAAGCGGTCACCTGCACATATAACAATGGTATTTCAAGCTCAGCACAGACTCCTATGCTAAGCATATCCATTGCGTTAAGTGCAACACCATCTTCAAGTAGCTATAACATTAACGTAAACGCTTCAGGGAGTGCTCCTGATAGTGATACCAGTGACAATTCAATTTCTTTTGCAATCAATGTCCTAGACGACACCAGTAATCCGGCCAGCTGTACAAACCCACAGCCTGGATTGTTAGCCCGATTCTTTGATTTATCGACAACAGGTATTACACAAATTAACAGTCATAACGAATTTTTATCTGCCATTGCAACCAGCAATAATATTAATTATCTAGATGGACAAACCATTCTTTCAAATGTAGATGGTGGTGGTAACCCATTTTCCTCTAGTGGTGAAGAGTATTTAACTATTTTTGAAGGCTATATTTACAGTAATACGGCTACTCGGGCTCGATACGGTGTTGATGGGGATGACGCTGTTGAGCTTTCCTTAAATGGTTCGGTGCGAAGTAATCGTTATGGTCTTAATGGCGCGTCAGGTTCGGCACAAGATAAGAGTTTATGGATTGACCTTAATAAAGGGTTTAACCCATTTCTTTTTTATCATCATGAGCATACTGGTGGAGATGAATATTATGCTTACTGGCGTTATGACGGGACAAATAGTTATGTCATCATTCCCAGCTCCGTATTCTTCCACTGCGCAGGTAATGCCAACATTCAACTCACATCCGATGTTACTGTCATTAACGACCCTATTAATAACACCAACAAACCCAAAGCCATTCCCGGTGCGGTGTTACAACATACGGTTACCGCAGAAAATCTTGGTAATATCAGCACAGATGTAAATAGTACGGTATTAGTCCAAGCCATTGATAACCAAAGCCAGCTCTATGTAGCGAATCTTTCTGCCAATGGCCCCATACTGTTCAACGATGGCAGTGGCCAGCAAGCCAGCGGCTTAAGCTATACGTTTAACAGTTTAAGCAGCAACACAGATAGCCTCGCCTTTTCAACCGATGGTAGTAACTTCACATATACTCCTGTGGCGGATGCGGAAGGTTATGATGTGAATGTCACCCATATTCGCCTCACATTACCCGGCACGTTCAAACCCACTTTTAATGGTGTCACCCCTTGGTTTAATTTTGTTTATCAAGTAAAGCTAGATTAAATAAACCTGCAACGAATAAAGACATTCAGCCAACAAAAAAGCCGCTTTAAAGCGGCTTTTTTAATTGTTATATAGTCATTAAAAATTCTTTACTAAAGAATACTTTCAATTGTTTTTACCGCACTGGAGGCTCCATCTTTAGATAACTTATTATGGAAATCGTCCACTAAAGCATCGGTTGCTTGTAAAACAGTTTGCCAATAGTTTTCTCTGTCTACATCGTTAAGTTTAGTAAAATCCTTACGGTCAGGAATTTTTCCATAAGGCAGCTTAGCAATGAATTCTTTGCTGGGGGCAACCACCACCACATTGTCATAATTTTTCGCTTTAGCTTTACGCCACGGAATCCCTTTATCGAACCAACCCGGTACAATTTTAGGGAAGAAATGTGGATAAAATACCAAGCCCTCTTCTACATTAAATGGACCAGCAAAATGGTAATCCACCATACCGCCATCCCAGTGCCAACGATCTTTACCTCCTGTCACCTTGGTTGGCTCAAGTGCCATAGGAATTGCCCCAGAGGCCACCAAGGCTTCTTTTAAATTATGCACACCTAGTTCAATCACTTCTGGGCGTTGATGATAAGGATCATGACTCGCCCCTTGCGAGATCAACACTCTTGGGTACAAGGCTTCAACCACTTTACTAGAAAAAACATTGCCAGTTGCTGCCACTAACAAACCCATGATTTGGCTAATATTATGTCGACCATTCATTAATAAACGATTGCGCACGGCCACTACATGCAGCTTGCGCTTTGGGTTATTCACAATATGCTCAGCACGTTCATCATTAAATAAAGCGGCTAAAACCTTATCCACAAACTGGGTAATCTCTCTTGGACTAAGAGACTCATAGCGCTGATGGGTATAAATGGCTTCAAATTCCTTGAACGTGGCCAGAGGATCTTGTTGCGCATGACACGCCATTCGCCATGAGCCAATACTAGAGCCCACTAACGATATAGATTGTTCCGCTTTTGGTAAAAAATGCTCAGCTAAGTATTGATCCAATCGCGAGAGCATCAACCACTTCGGTCCACCAGAAGCACCCACCATTAATCGAATATCCGAAGGCTGTAAACCATGCTCTTGAATATGGGTTAGGGCTTTGGCCCCAGCTAGTATTTCTATGCTCATAATCGGATCTTATTATTTTCAAACAGCCCATGGTGCCAAAAACACAACAGGGTGCAACCAACTGTAAACGGATTGTATGCAACACTGTGTACTAATTTTTCATGCAATCCTAACGAGGTTTGAAAAAGGGGTAAAGCAATACAAAAAATGGCCGATAACAACATTAGGGACATCCCTATGCGCAGGAGCGAACATCATGTATACAGGAAAGAACTATCAATTCACCACGGCTATTGAACAACAAGCGTTTCATGAAGGTTTAAAAGCCTCTGTCAGCACGCCAAACCCTTACTCTAATCTTAAGAGTCCACATGCTGCCAGAGCTTGGGGAAAAGGGAATCAGTTAGGATTTCGCTTAAGTGCTCGCCTTGGCATACAGTATTTAAACGCCGCTAAGCTGTAATTGCGCCAAACATAACACCTCGCCGAAAATCACGTTAAGTGAGGTGTTATAAATGACACTACACATCAAACTTACAAATGCTGCCTTTCATATTTACTGCCACATTACATACCGCCACGGGCAATCATCATCGCTAAAGTGCACCACCAATATTTGCACAGTGTGCTCAGGATTAAGTATAGGATAAAGCGCACCGATCGCCTTTGAATCAAACTGAACCATGCTGGTATCGAATGCCATCCAGTGACGATATTCAAACCACCAAAATGCCAGAGCACAAACGCCTAGCCAAGATGCGACCAATACCACTGCCCAACGTGACGAGTACATGGGTTTACTTACTGGTATGACGGAAGGTGCCGTCCCAGTCATCGGGTAAAGTCTGTTGTTTTAAGTCATCTATGCGCTCGATATACACTTGGTACAACTTAAGTGTGTGATTTTCATAAAGGGCTCTAAACGACTTTTGGGCTGCATCCCAATCTCGATTTAGGTACAGCTGATAGGCTTGATTATATTGTTCAATCTCATCGAGAATCCGTTGTTCCACTTGACCTTCTAAGCCAAGAGGTTCGTAAACACGAATCGCTTCTTCTTTACCCTTCACTTGAATTCGATCGGTAAAGCGACACACAAACCCAGAAATATGATCATAGGTATCTTCACCGATTAATATTTTTGCACCATAAAATTTGGTAATACTTTCTAAACGAGAACCTAGATTCACGGCATCGCCTAAGACGGTATAAGAGCGACGATAACTGGACCCCATGTCACCCACGTTCATTAAACCCGTGTTAACACCCACGCCAATATTGACCTCAGGTAACCCCTGTTGCTTAAATTCCACTTTTAACTCTTCGGTAATGCGTTGCATATTTAATGCTGCCGTTACCGCATGAGCACGATGATCGGGGTCATCCACAGGGGCGCCCCAAAAGGCCATAACCATATCGCCAACGTATTTATCTATGGTGCCGTTACGATCAAAAATTTCCTTGGTAATGGGCGTAAAGTAACTGTTGAGCATGTGCTTGAGTTCTTGCGCACTCAAGGTTTCACTGATGTTAGTGAAGCTGCGAATGTCACTGAATAAAACTGTTAATTCTTTACTCTCGCCAGAAAAACTATAGGCCTCTGGGTCGGCCATCATCTTTTCAATATGCGCA
Organism: Gammaproteobacteria bacterium; assembly: GCA_013373125.1. Lineage (GTDB taxonomy): Bacteria > Pseudomonadota > Gammaproteobacteria > Pseudomonadales > Oceanobacteraceae > Bermanella. Next base: position 26,219 of record JABXIK010000135.1, read on the forward strand.
GGAGGCACGTATTGATCAAACATGCTTTTCAACATTTTTTTACTGGCACTCTCGCGTAAAAAACCATCGGTGATAAACGTGGCGGTTAAAAACAATGTCATCATGACGGCACCCGCCATGGGTAAATCCAAGCCTAATGTCCACACATAGCCATTGAAAAATATCACCATGGCAATGATCAGTGTTCCTCCGATGAGCATGACCATTGGCGCCATCATGGGCAAAATAATAATCATGGTGATGGCAATCAATAATAGCTGTAGGAAAACCGCTCCCGCTTGCCACTCTGGTTTTTGCGCGAAGCCTCCATGTAATAAGGCATCTAATATATTCGCGTGAACTTCGACCCCAGGGTATTGCGGTCCCATAGGCGTGCTACGTAAATCCGCTAAACCAATGGCCGAAGTGCCCACAAATACCACCGCGCCTTCTAAGGCACCGGGCTCTAAATTGCCACGCAAAACATCGGTAGCCGAATAATATGGATAGGTAAATGCTGGCCCCTGATACGGCACAATAACAAAACCCGAGGGCGTGGTATAAGCGGGAAATTCACTGACGGATATTTGCGTTAACGCCAACACATCACCCACTTCAACTACTTGCGGCTCCACTGTGTCTAAAAATAAATAACGCATGGCCGCACTTAACGCTAAAGATGGATAAAGCTTATCTTTATGTCGAATTAACAACGGTGCACTGCGCACTGTACCATCGAAATCTGGAAACATAGTCACAAAGCCACCTCCTCCAGCATGCTGTTGCAGACTTTCGATATTGGCGGTATAGCCAGGTCGTTGCGTGACAACTAATTTGTCTTTCCAATCCTCCGGCACATCAAAAACCTGAGGCGGCAATAAGCCATTTTGATACTCACCATGATCTTGGAAGAAGAACCCTAAAACCACATCATACTCTCCCATGGCTTTCGCCATGACCTGATCCGCATCGGCAAGTGTTGAAATGGTTTGCCAATCTTGTTGTGGCAATTTACCCATTAAGTTGGGTGGGACTGCACGATGAATACGCTCCACAGGGTTCACTTCTTTTTCGCTGAACACCACGTCGAATGCGATAACAAGCGCACCGGCTTCACCGAGCTTTTGAATAAGGGTCGCCACTTTTTCCCGACTCCAAGGAAAGCGACCTTCATTGATAATGGAGTTTTCATCTATGTCGATGATGGCAATTTTAGTGTCGCCAGGAGGACGCTTAGTGATAGGTAAAAACAGATTGAAACGAATGTCATACAACAGATACTCAATGCGAGTAAATACCGATGCACTGTTGCCTTGGTTTAAAGCGGCCCAAACGATGAGCGCTGAAACAATCACGGCAAACAGTCGGGTATATTGCTGACGTAATATTTTTGAGATGGCCATAGCATTAAAGCATAGCCGCTTTATTTTAAAGTGTTAGGCCACCACTTGACCGCGATAAATACGTTTAGGGCGGTTATCTGCCGCGGCCGATTCACTGGCTACATCAGGAATCACCTGACCACGATAAACGCGCTTAGCACTCGTCTGTGCTTCTTCAGCCGGCTCAGTGCGTACTCTTAATTCAATGCCCATCATGTCTTCGAGATCCGCAAACAATAGCAAGGTGCGCTGATCATGACTTTTACTCACTAAGGCTAAGATATTTTGCACGATATCCGGTTGGCTAAGTTTTAATTCCACCCCGAATTCACTGCGAAGACGTTTACGAAGTTGCTGCATGATATCGATCATGTCTTTGGTCAGATTAGGAATCATAAATGCTCTTATTTTCAGATGTGTTTGACACGAATACCTGTGTGTTGAGCAAAGCTCGTACCACCTAGAACGTTCTGTAATAAAAAACTGCTTTATGGGCGAGGCGCTCGAATTACCATGGCTTAAACCCGCCCTACAGATACACCGAATGGCTTAGCGGGTTGCGCCTTCGCAACCCAAGCACCAAAGAAAAGCCCAACTAGGAAATAACGCACCATAAAGAGACACCCTAAACGACCTAACAGGGTGGGATTTGACTAAAAAAACAACGATTCAGGATATTCCCCCAAAAAGCGTCCCGATTTTGGGCGTATATGAGGCATTACAAAGCAGAAATTCGGTTTGGCAAAGTTGGCAAGCTTTCTGCAATAAGGGATATAGCAAGCTTTTGTTTCTTGCAAAGCGTAGATTCGTGTCGAAAGACTCAGTTTTATCGGGGCCAATTAATCTTGCACGGGTTAATTTGATTTAGCTGATTGAATCTACGCTTTTTTTTCGCCCAAAATTTAGGTTATTGGGCTTCTTCAGCTCGCATTAACTGGCCGCTTTCATCAAAATGCTTAATGCGATCTAGGGCAAAGCGGATCTCTTCTTTCATTAACTTTTGCTTTGTCAGATAGGTTGTGATGTCTTTAACAAACAGCTCATCGGTCCATTCATCTCTTGGACGCGAACGCACAAAGTCACTGTAAATACGATGCCCTAGTCCCTGAATTAATTGCTTATTTAATTGCTCCATTAGATACACGTGGACAGATTTGTTAATTAACGTTTCCACCTTATCCACTTGCACCTGTTCAAAATTCGCTAACCGTAATTGCGCAATAAGCAGGTCACGCCAAGTCAACTTTTGTTGCACCGAGGCTTCGGTATCTTGCGTGGTATTTTGAGCTAATAATTGCAGTGCCATATCCAGCTGCACTTGAGTCAACTGGCCAATGACCGCAATGTGTTTTTCCATCTGAGTTTGAAAGGCTTGGTCTTGATCTCGATGTAAATAATAAATCTTATCCAAGCTCAATAAGGCGTAATCAAAAATCGTGAGCAAGGCAATTAACGCAGCAAAAACAAGCGGAGAGAGTTTTTTGGTATGCAATAAAACCGTTAATAAGGCGAGTAAGCCAATACTAAACAGTAGAATAAAAATGGTAATGGCCATGGGGCAACCTGTGATATGAAATCAAAGGCCACAAACTAGCAAGTGCCACTGGTTTGATCAAGCGACACTGTTCCCACCGCCAGGAAAGAATTCTTCTTTTAATGCTTCACTGTAGGCATGACACGCATCAGAAAATGTAAACACCCCAGCCAATTTGTCATGTCGGGTGACCAGCACACAGTCAGCATGGGCATCGCTCATATAGTCTAAAACCTCGATCAGAGACGTATATAAATCCACGGTATAAACATTATTAGGGCACAAATCGGAAACGATTAAGTCTTCGAAGTCTGTGTGGCTATGCCCGGGTAATTCAATGCGCTCAAATTCGCGCTTACTCAACACACTCAAGCTGCCATCTGAAAGTTTTACCGGTAAATGCCCGACTTTGTGCTCTTTCATCATGGCCTTGGCTTGCGCCATGGATGCAGTATCTTCGATGGAAAACGGAAATGCAGTCATCACATCCTTGATTCTTGGCATGCGTTTCATAATCAACCTCTCTGGTTCTATATGCCCATCTTGCCTAAGACATCAATGATGTCGCGAATCACAGCGGATGCACTGGGGTATTGGCTATCAAACTCCACGGCTTGCTGCTCTAAGCGATGACTCACGCCCGCATCGGGTGTACCGCCTTCTAGCGCTAATTGGATATCGCGATCCAGTTGCTGTAACAACTCGCGACTTTCTGCATCCAGTTCCTGGATATCCCCAAGGGTTTGTTTTAATTGGGCCAGTTTACTCTTCAGTTGCTCATGCATGCAGTGACTCCTAGTCAAAGAGGGTATTCACATACTGCCACTCTAATAATATAGATCAAGTTCCCAAGAAACAGAGGAAGAATCATGCTGTGAAGATAATAAGGAGGGAAAAACAAAGGCGAGTCATAAACTCGCCTTTTAATAGAATTAGATGTTCATGGTGACTTTGAGCACGCCTTTGATGATAAAGCCCAGCATGCCCAACCCCAAAGCAAAGAACAGAACTGCCATACCAAACTTACCCGCATTCGAGCGCTTACCTAGGTCATAAATGATAAACATCATGAACGCCATAATCGCAGCAAGGCCAATATACAGCATCAAATCTTCAAACTGTTCGAATTCCATAGGATCACCCAATCAAAAATTGGGCGCATTATAACCAATTCGAGCGTTAATTCGATACCTCAGGGCCCAATGGCCACCCAGCAACCAGCCAAATAGTCAGTAAGCTGCCCCAGATCAAAAACAGCGTAATGGCATAGGGCAACATCAACGTCAGCAAGCGCCCAACGGACAGGTCTTTCTCATATTTCTGGCCATAAGCCAGCACTAACGGAAAGTACGGCATAAGAGGCGTAATGATGTTGGTGCTGCTATCCGCCACGCGATAAGCCCCTTGTACCGACTCTGGCGCTATGCCGATTAAGTAAAAAGCGGGCACAACGATCGGTGCTAACAAGCCCCATTTTGCAGAGGCGCTGCCGATGAACAAATTCAAAATACCGCTAAATATCATCAAGGCGACTAAGGCAACCGGGCCGGATATCGCCAGCATTTCCAGCAAAGAAGCCAGATGAATGGCCATCACAGCCCCTAGATCACTCCACTTAAACCATGCAATGAACTGGGCCACCACAAACATCAATACAAGATACGGCGCAATATCCGTGATGCCTCGCTCTAATGCTTTGACCCAATCATGCCAGCTAGTAAAGCGTTTATGCACGACCCCAAACACCGTTGCTATCAGAGCCACACTCAAAGCAATCATCGCCACCAAGGAAGACATAAACGGGCCGTGAAGCAATCCACCTTGCTCATTTCTCAATACCGCATGTTCTGGCAAGGTGAGTAACAACCAAGCTGCCACCACAACGGCAAGAGCGACAAAGACAGGTTTACCGAAAGAGACCGGCTGCGCTTCATCAAGGGCCTTGGCAGGCGTTACCACTTGAGCAGAGGTTTGCATTAAATACGGCTCCACCCAAAACCGATTTACCAGTACGCAGCTCAGCATCACCACAAATACACTGACCACCATGAAGTAATAATTAGCGACGATGCTCACCTCTTCATCAGCCACTAAAGCAACCGCTTCTGAGCTAATCCCAGAAAGCATGGCATCGACAGGTCCAACTAGTAAGTTGGCACTAAAGCCCCCTGACACACAGGCAAAACCCAAGGCCAGTCCCGCTATGGGGTGTCGTCCCACCGCCATAAATACCGCTGCACATAGCGGCAACAAAACCACATAGCCTGAGTCCACTGCGATGCTCGACATAACCCCAAGAAAAGCGATGGCCAACGCTAGGACCGCCTGTGGCGTTGAACGGGTTAAGCGAGTAATAAGAAAGGGTAAGAAGCCGCTGCGCTCGGCTAATGAAAATGCCAGAGCCATTATGACCACAGGTCCCACAGGGGCAAAGTTCATGAAATTCTTCACCATAGAAGAAAGCATAAACACGGCACCGGAATCCGTTAATAAACTGTGTACCTGTAACCATTCGCCAGTAGCTGGGTGTTGCGCTTGCCAGCCTCTCCATTGGCCAATCGCACTCAGCACAACCACCGTCAAACACAGATAGATAAATAGCGCCATTGGGTGGGGAATACGATTCGCCATGCGTTCGATGGTCTGTAAAACATGCGTCATATTGGCCACTTTCCCTTATGAATTGTCCAAATTAGGATATTTACTTTAATTCTGGCGGCATTCAACCAAACCAAAAAACTACTTATTTTTCAACATACTAGAAGCTGTTATCAAAAGCAGAACAGAGTATTTCAGGGCAAACAACGACAAGCGATACTTTTGTACTAGAAAAACCACTTTTTCACACTAGAATGGCGCCCGTATCTCGTTTATTAGGAGCCATCATGGCGTTATTACAGCTTGCCGCAGCTGCGGAAAAAATTGAATCTAGGTCGAACCTAGCCACTATTTTACCCAGCAACATTCCCATGCCGATTTGTTGCGATGCATGCGACCATGAACAAACTTACACCATGACGCACTTACGTCAATTACCGACCTTGGTGTGTGAAGACTGTGGCGATTCGCGTCCATTCAGCGCCTTCGAATTAAACATCATCGAATCCACGTTAAAAGACATGGGTTACTTTTTACAAAAACGCGCCTAACCAAGTTTCAGTATCAACCTAATAAAAATAACAGATACAAAAAAGGAGACCTAAGGTCTCCTTTTTTATGCAAGCAGATTATTAATCTTCTTTAGGCACATCAATCTTCAAGATCAATGACACCTGACGCTCCAAAATATCACGCTGTGCTTGCTGATCGATGTCTTCTGGCTCCACGAGAAGCGCTTCATACTCCACTCGGCGCAAAGTACTTACCAAAATTTGCGCATCTTCTTTTGGATGAGAGCTATGTACTAGATTTAAAAACTCGATGAGTTTTTGCTCCATGGCTCTGGCATGTTGATCCGCTAAACCTCGTAAATTTTCATTCAATAAGGCTTCGTAGCGAAAAGCTTGATCGGCCACGGCCATCTCACGATTGTGGGTGGTTTTCTCAATGACATAAGCAAGTAATTGATCCACGATCACTTCCACGAGTTTTGGCCCCGTAGTGAGTTCAGCTAACTTTTTACCATCGGCATTTTCAAGGGGTTCATACATCTTGCGTGCAAACACATTCACAATGGACTGTGCCTTTTCTGCATACAGCATGAAGGTATCGCTGATAAGTTCTTGAATGTCTTTGAAATAATACGTGGTAGCAGCAAGAGGCACATCGGCTTCTTTTGCCACACTGCGGTGACGAATGGCGCGAACACCATCGCGTACCACGATACGTAACGAGGCTTCTAAAATGGCTCGGCGACGTTGCTCACTCCCTGCTCGAGAGGTTTTTCGACCTCGATATTGTATGGAGCTGGGCTCGTTCACTTGGGCCTTCTCTAGTGCTGTCATTGGCGAATCCTGACTAATGTAGCGCTTATTATAATTATTGTTATAGCAATGTTATTTTTATATGTGGCCTAAGATTACTGATTCCATCGGCAAAAGCAATCTACAAAGTAGGCAAGCCATTGCCCATTTTAGAGTAGTTGCTCGAATTTAATCCCGTAATTTCAATCACTTAGAAGATTGGCTTAAATCTTGATTAACTCATAACAAAGACTGGTAATGAGCGATCAATGTGATGGATATTTTCGGCTTACCTAAACGCATGATGCAGCAATTTGGGCAATTGACTCAGGTGGATAAGGCCCAACCTGTTAGTAAACAAGCGCCCACCAATAATGCTGATATGGCACTATCATCCATGAGCGAGCGCATCGATTATTTGGCGCAAACATTCGATGTGAAAGCATTAGAAGTAAAAGACATTCTGCCACTACAAAGTGCGCTCACTGAAAACAACTTTATTCAGCCACATCAAGTTCGTGCCCAAGGGTTGCTTACCCAATTGGCTTATCAGCATTATCAAGCTGGTCCCATGGATTTAGAGAATGCGTTAGAAAACCATCTTGCCGGTTTAAAAGAAAAAACCTCGGTATTGGCCGACTACAAAGAAGGCCAGCATGTTTTAAATGTGGTACGCAATCTTGCCAGCGCACGAGAACCCATGCATGCAGCTTAATGAGCTTAAAATAGAAGTGTGCTAAAGTAATAGGCATATTCTAAAGATAAGATCCAATATGACTCGCCTACTTTGTTTATTCTTTTTATTCGTATCTGCTTCTTCTTTTGCCATTACCAATATCGAAAACCAACGATTAAATAACACCACTCCCGGCACCAAGGGCAATATCAGTTTCACCTTAGACGGTGAAGTGAGTGAAACCGATGAATTCACCTTAGGCTCTGCCATCACCTTTATTCGTTCTTACTCGAAAGATGAATGGATCGTTCTACTTAATCGCGAATACTCGGAAGTAGATGACGAAGTCAATACAGATGAAACCCTGCTGCACGTACGTCATTTAACCAAGCACAATGCTCACTGGGGGCATGAAGTGTTTACCCAATACGAAGAAGATTTATTTTCCGATCTAGCCAAACGCTCATTAATTGGTGCTGGGATGCGTTACACCCTAGACGCCAATCCAGAACTAAAAACAGCGAACCATTTTGGTTTGGGTTTATTTTACGAAGACGAAGAATACGCAGACACCATCATTGAAGATAATGAGCAAAATGTTCGCTTAAATATTTACTGGTCTTATCGCAACAATCTCACTGACAACATGAAGTACACCAGTACCTTGTATTTTCAACCAGATGTAAAAGCCTTGGATGACGATAAAGGTTTATGGCAAAACGCGGTAACCATTTCGGTTACTTCAACCATCAGCTTAAGTGTTACTTGGAATGTGATTTATGATAACCATGCGCCAGATGGCGAAGAAGACAGCGAAGTGAATTACAAAAGTTTGATCATTTATAATTTCTAATTTTTCGCGGTTTTTTACATACAGGCATAAAAAAAGTGGGCGATGCCCACTTTTTTATATTTTAGAATTCGCAGCAAGCTTATGCCAATAAACGCTCAACCGTCTCTTTCAGTTGATTCTCATCTGCAGGCTTAATCAAATAATCACTGGCCCCTTGGCGCTTACCCCACATGATATCGGTTTCTTGATCTTTCGATGTCACGATTACAACCGGAATATGCTTGGTCGATTCATTCTTGGTGATTTTGCGCGTGGCCTGAAAGCCATTCATATTTGGCATCACCACATCCATCAGAATGAGGTCCGGTAACAACTCCATGGCTTTTGCCACACCTTGCTCACCATCTTCAGCACTGTGTACCGTATGCCCTTGCTTCTCAAGGATACGCTTGTGCCCTTCCATCATGGTGGCGGAGTCATCCACAATTAATATCGTCGCCATGTAGCCTCTGTTTTTTATAGTTAGTGTTATTGAGGTCTTGAGCCGAAACTCGTGTAAGAAAGGCCAGAGTTTAGCGCTCCCTTGCGTGTTTCGTCCACTTTATTGAACCAGTCAATCCCACCAATGTTAATACGTTCTCACTTTGTAAGGCCCATGTTAAGCCCTATTTTGGTGCTCTAACCGCAATACAACTTATTCACATACACCCAAATGGCCAACCCCATGCTACCAATCGCCAGCAGCACTAACAAACTCACCAGCCCGTATTTCTCCCAAAAAGAAGGCTGAGGTTGAGCCGCCAGCAATAAATCTCGCTGCGCCTCTAACAATAGCTGTGTGTCTTTGCCGGCATGCTCCATGAGGTGCCAAGCCGCTTCTCGCCAGTAAGGATGCGTCTTGCCTTGGCGCAAAATTAATATGGCTTCTTGAATACGAAATCGCCCTTTGCTTTTAGGGGGCTGCTCCGGGGAATTGGCACTCATGAATCAATCGTCCTTGTAAAGTTTGCATCATACGTTGCAAATCAAATCGCCAAATATTCTTGGCGTGCATCATATCAATTGCATCTAGTAGGCTGCGCTCTAATAACACTTTGAACGTTATGGGGATCACTTGATGAGAATGTAACGAATTTTCTAGGTGATAAATGCGATTAAATAACTGCTCACACATGGCCAGAAATTGATCCTGTGTATTCACATCACCCGATGGTAATTGACTATTTGATAGTTCGAACTCTTCTTGTACCTGCTGCTCTAGCTGTCCGTACCACCATTGCAGAGCCACTTGCTCATCCTGATTGTCCACAATGCGCTCTGCCTCAATAAATGCATTATCGATGGCTTGGGCCATTTCAAATTGGGTTTTCCCTTCCAGCGCCATGTATTTTGGCTTGGGCTCATCTTGGGGGTTCGCCATTTTTTTCCCCTATACTAAGTAATCTAACTATCTAGTTTTAAAGCAGAGTTCACTAAAGTTGTCGAGTTTTAGGCCGATATAAAACCAAAGGATTCTGCCTAGTTCTCAGTTTTAAAAGGCATAAGGAAAGACGTATTAAGCCTATGAGTGACACTAAACTTCCCGGCCCTCCAGGGAAATCAAATAAGTCGAAAGTAGGCCGTGTCGATATCGAGACCTGGGCCAATCTCTTCCTGCAGAAACTCTTTCCTGTTTGGTATTGCGTGCGCTATGTCACCGAAATGCCCATGGAGATGATTGGCGACATCAACCCACGCAGTTTTCTATGCCATCGCTGGTTATCCGTTGCCGCCGTCAACACCGCCGCCGCAGACTCACTAGAACAAGCCGGTAGTCAGTGGAAAGACTGCGCGCAACTGCTGCGCAAAATCTACAAAACCAAGCGCTATAAGCGTTACCTTTCCATGAAGAACGTCAACGCGGTGGAATCCAGTGTCATCGACTACGATTATGCCGACATCGTGGAATACTCAGAGAACGAATGTAAAGATATCCCCAAGCACCACGCCGAACACTATGATCAACTCAGTGCTGAAGTCTTCATGGGGGACAAAACCGTACACCACCCATTTGCTTACCGCGAATGGGACGGCCGCTATTATTACTGCAACAAAGAAGAGCCAAGAAACTTTGCCGCTCTGATGCAGCATTGTCGTGACAAAGGCCGCGATCTAACCGTCAAAGCCGATATCGAAATTCAATTTGCCGATATTCGCACCGTGGAGATCATGCGCAGCCGCTATTGGATGCTATTGATGAAACGAGAATCGGCGTATCAAATCGCTTACCTCATTCGCGCCGCCAAGATCCCTTGCCAACTGGCCGAATTTGAATGGCGCCGCAGCGACCTTGTGTTCTTGGTATTAAAGAAAACCGATTACCGCACCGCACAAATCGTTGAGGCCTTGTTTCGTCGCCACTTTCCTCGCGGCGTCATCGAATGGGGTCGCTATTTATGCACCCACCAAGTCCCATTTCGTAATCGTTAATTTGACCCTCCCCAAGGGGCAAGTACAATACGCTTCTCATTTCTATGCAGTAGCGATTGATCATGGACAACAATGCCATCGAAGCCGCGGTGATGCGCCGCTTCTTACAACACCTTGATACCCGTAAAGACGTTCAAAACATTCAACTTATGACCCTAGCTGGGTTCTGCCGTAATTGCTTAAGCAAGTGGTATAAGAGCGCAGCAGAAGAGCAAGGCGTACAAATCGATGATGCAGCCGCCCGTGAATGGGCCTATGGCATGACCTATGACCAATGGAAAAACGAATACCAATTGGATACGTCTGCCCATGAAATGGCACTGTTCAATCAACAACAAGCCCTGCAAAAAGACATGGCGGAATTCCGTGAGCGCTTAGCCAGTAAAGAAAACGCCTTCTCAGAAACCCTCGCCTTAGTGGAAAAATGGTATGACCTAAAACCAACGGCGTTTAAAAACGGGCTGGACGAACAGGCTGTACAAAACCAGCAAGGTCAAAACGAAGGCAGCTTAAAAGTCTTCGCCCTGGGTCGCCTAAACGGCTTTACCCCAGAACAAGCCTTAGCCAGCTTTGGCGAGCACTATCGCGACGTACTGGCGACACCAGATGGCAATGACCACCAAAACATCCGCCAGTTTATGCGTCACGGCTGGGCCGGCATTCAATTTGAACAAGCGCCCCTGACGTTAAAAGCCGTTGAGGCCTAAGCCACAACACAGTAAAGTATCTGGCCAGTGATATCACTGGCCCACCTTCTACCTGTGCAAGGAATTGTCATGGACGCGGCCCGCAACTCAGAACCGGTATTACAACTCAAAGCCAGTTTGCACCCTTTCACCGTTTTGAAATTGGAAAGCTTAGAACTCAGCGCCATTGCTTGGGATCTTGAACATCGCCTTGCCAAAGCGCCACAACTGTTAAAAAACGCACCCGTTGTTATTGAGCTGCCCTCTCAGCCCATTTCTTTAGAATGGAGCGAGCAATTAATTCGGTTACTGAAAGACTTAGGCTTCATTCCTGTGGGGTTACGCTGTGACCAAGAACACCACAGCGTGGCAGAGCATCTAAACCTGCCATTATTTAACGAATCGGCCAAAACCAATAAGCCACAAGCCAAGCAAGCCCAACCAGCCAAACTGGTCAAACAAGCGGTACGCAGTGGCCAACAAGTCATTAATCCCAATGGTGACCTAGTCATTTTCGGTAATGTGGGACAAGGGGCCGAGGTGCTAGCCAGCGGCAGCATTCATATTTATGGCACGTTATATGGCCGAGCACTGGCAGGGATCAATGGCGATCAAACCGCCAGCATTTCTTGCCAAAAATTGGCCAGTGAATTATTGGCCATCGCAGGCCAATACCAAGTCAGTGACGATCTCGCCAGCGAGCATTGGCACAAGGCTTGTCACGTACAACTCAAGGACGAACGCTTGATTATAGAAAGCGTTTAATAAATACTCACCGAACAATAATTAGTACAACGCAGGCCTGCCTGCATAGCGAGCTCATCACATGGCAAAAATCATAGTCGTCACCTCCGGTAAAGGCGGTGTAGGTAAAACCACCACCAGTGCAGCCATTAGTACAGGCCTTGCCCTGAACGGTTATAAAACCGTGGTCATCGATTTTGATGTGGGCTTGCGCAACCTAGATCTCATCATGGGCTGTGAACGCCGCGTAGTGTATGACTTTGTGAACGTCATCAACGGCGAATCCAATATCAAACAAACCCTGATCAAAGATAAACGCACTGACAACCTATATGTGTTACCAGCCTCGCAAACACGGGATAAAGAAGCCCTAACTAAAGAAGGCGTCGGTCGCGTACTAGAAGAACTCAGCGCCGAATTCGATTACATCATTTGTGATAGCCCAGCCGGTATCGAACAAGGCGCACAAATGGCGCTGTACTTTGCTGACGAAGCCATCATCGTCACCAACCCAGAAGTCAGCTCGGTGCGCGACAGTGATCGCATCATTGGCATTCTTCAAAGTAAGAGCCGCAAAGCAGAAAATGGCGAGCAAGTAAAAGAGCACTTACTGCTCACTCGTTACAACCCAAAACGTGTGGCGGATGGCGAAATGCTTAGCGTCACCGATGTTGAGGAAATTCTGGCAGTGGATTTATTAGGTGTGATCCCTGAATCCCAAGATGTATTAAAGGCCTCTAACCAAGGTACGCCAGTGATTTTAGAAACCAGCAGCGATGCCGGCCAAGCTTACAGCGATGCGGTGCAACGTTTAGTGGGTAAGGACATTCCACACCGATTTTTAGAAGCACAGAAAAAAGGCTTCTTAGCTCGAGTATTTGGGGGATAACATGGGATTACTTGGTTTTTTTAAGGACGAGTCACCCAAGAGCGCATCCGTTGCCAAAGAACGCTTACAGATTCTGGTTACCCATGAACGCAATCAGCGTAATGCGCCAGAATACTTGCCAGCATTACAGCGTGAAATCATGGCCGTGGTTTCAAAATATGTGAATGTGGGCGACGATGACATTCAGGTGCAAATAGATAACCACGATCAGTTATCGGTTTTGGAATTAAACATCACACTGCCTAACTAATTAGAAACCCGTTAAGCACAAACAAAAAACGCCAGCTAAGCTGGCGTTTTTTTATGGGCAGGTATGCATTATGAAAAACTAGCAGGATCAATCCATTTACCAAGAGAGCGACGATCCACAATTAAACCATCGGCGTGATCCACAAAACGGAACACCACCATGTCACCAATTTCCACACCCAAATCGGTACTGTCGCTTTCGTAGCGATACTCTTTCCCATCAATGGTTAATTGATGGCGGTAATATTCAGGCTTGCCAACCCACTCAATAAAAGGACCTTCGCTGGCAACCGCTTGCAACTCCCCTTTACCTTGCTGCTTTTGCACTTTATTGCGACGAAATCCACCTCGAGCCATGTACTCCCCCTATTCTCATGTTCGGTTTGGCGTCTGTGCGCCATGTGGGCGACGCATTCTACCTACTTGAATCCAGTGTTAATAGTCTAGACTGAAAATAACCTGTCATGGAGTGTCATCATGCAAGCACGGCACATATTGCTAAAAACACCATTACTCGTAGAGCCAATCATGCAAGCCATCGAACAAGGGGCTGACTTTGCACAATTAGCGCGAGAACACAGCGCCTGCCCGAGTCGCAGTCACGGCGGGGATTGGGGTCAGTTAGATCAAACGACCCTGCCGAAAGCCATTATTGACGCGCTCATGGAGGCGAATGTGGGTTCGGTCATAGGCCCGATTGAAAGCCGCCACGGATTACACTTAATCAAACTGGAATCCATTAGCGCCGCCTAAAAAATATCCTGACCAAAACAAGTCATCTGCCCGATACCTAAAGCGTTTGCGAAGCAGCTTGGGCAAGGCACAAAAAAACTCGAAGTTCCGCAGTGTATTGACCATACATGAGGAAGCTTCGAGTTTTTTAACGCCGCATAAGCGATGCAGCTAGCTTTAAATGTCGATTACTTGTCTAGACCATCGAGATAACGCTCAGCATCTAGGGCCGCCATACAGCCAGTACC
>JABXIK010000011.1 GCA_013373125.1 Gammaproteobacteria bacterium
GCCTTTAGCTCTTCATCATTGGCATTAATAATTTCGGCGCTGCGTAATGCCATATAAATCATTTCAGTACGGCTTAAACAACGTTTAAAAAATGCGTTATAGCGCTTATGTAATTCAGGGTCGTTTTGCAACAAGTGCTGCAAGTCACGATGCATGAAGCGGTAATCCCACAGACCTTGATAAATTGCCTGTAGGTAAATTAGCTTGTCATTTACCGTAACATCGCGGCCTTCTGGCAATTGTAAATTCGCATCTACCTTGGCTTCGTATTCAAGATAGATATCAAAGATGATCTGTTGCTTGTTCTTGAAGTGGTAATACAGATTACCTGGGCTAATGCCTAGATGGGAGGCAATATGATTAGTCGTGACATTACGTTCGCCCTGTTCATTAAACAGGTCTAAGCTCGCTTGAATAATACGGTCACGTGTTTTCATACTGCTTTCCTATTGATCTCAAATCACCGAACTCGCCACAGGCCGTCCTTGCCGCAGGCTCATTATGAGGGCTGCGCATTTTCGCAATCCTCAGAGCCTTAGGCAATGCATAAGGTCATATTTGGCCCATTGAGTGACAAATAATCATTTGACCTGTAGAGTAATAACTCTAATAATAATTCAAAATCCCTAACTTGAACACTCAAAGAGGATAAACAGATGGTCGCTACTGCCGCTCAAATGAACGATGAACAGGCCCAAATCACCTATTTGCATGAGGTTTTCGCCAAGCAAAAAGCGGCCTACGCCAAAGCCCCATACCCTAGCGCAAAGCAGCGTCGTGATGATCTGGACAAACTCGCCGCCATCCTACGTGAGTACAAAGACGAACTAGCAGAAGCCATGAACACTGACTTCAGCTGCCGCTCAAAAGACGAAACCTTACTTGCTGAAATCATGGTGACCCTAGAGGGCATCAAATATAACCGTAAGAACTTGAAGAAGTGGATGAAGCCAAGCCGCCGTCACGTGAGCGCGTTATTTGCACCGGCTTCTAACAAGGTGCATTACCAGCCTAAAGGCGTTGTTGGCATTATGGTGCCTTGGAACTACCCCATTCAACTGGCTGCCGCGCCATTGGCCGCCGCTTTAGCCGCCGGTAACCGCGCAGTCATCAAACTATCTGAATTTACACCAGCCACCAACGCAGTCATGCAACGTATGTTTGCTTCTGCCTTCGATGAAGATCAAGTGGCCATTGTTTTAGGGGAAGCGCAGGTGGGTGCGGAATTCTCCAACCTACATTGGGATCACTTATTATTTACCGGCTCCACGGCAGTGGCGCGTCACGTAATGAGCGCTGCGGGTAAAAACCTAGTACCGGTAACATTAGAGTTAGGGGGTAAGAGTCCGTGCATCATTACCGATAAGGGCACATTAAAAAGCGCAGCGGAAAGCATCATTTTTGGTAAAGCCACTAACGCAGGTCAAACCTGTATCGCACCGGATTACATTCTGTGCCCAAGCCACTCAGTAGAAGAATTGAAAAGCGAAATTAAAGCGGCGTATCAAAAATCGTTTCCAACGCTACGCAACAACAATGACTACACGGCCATTGTGAATGAACGCCAATTTAATCGCTTACAAAGTTATCTAAAAGACGCCGAAGAAAAAGGCGCCACCATCGAGCCGTTAAATCACGCTAACGAAGATTTCTCCGGCACCCGTAAGATCCCATTAACGCTTGTGACTAACACAACCGAAGACATGGTGATCATGCAGGATGAAATTTTTGGTCCGCTGCTACCGATTCTAAGTTATGACAATCTTGATGATGCCTTGCAATACATCAATGAACACCCGCGTCCACTAGCCTTGTATTTGTTTAGCCATAACGGTTATGAACATGAATACGTATTGCGTAACACCCACGCAGGTGGTGTGGCCATTAACGATTGCTTAACTCACATTGCACAAGATGACATGCCATTTGGTGGCGTGGGTGACTCTGGTATCGGTGCCTACCACGGCCACGAAGGTTTCTTATCTTTAAGCCATGCCAAGTCCGTACATAAAAAAGGTCGCTTCAACAGCGGTAAATTTATTCACGCACCTCATGGGCGTTTAGTGCATCGTTTAATTTATAAATTCATCATTCGTTAATCACTGAAGAATAACAATGAACAGACGTGATTTTTTAAAATTAGGAGCCGCTTCTTCGGCGGCTCTCACCGCTACTTCTTTAACCGCGACACTCACAGGCTGCACGGACTCTCTACCCGAAAACAGTCAGTGGAAAACCTTACGTGAAAGTGATCGTATTTTTTTAACGGCCGTTGCACCTGTCATGCTCAAAGGCAGTTTGCCCACTGAGCCTGCTGCGCAACAACAAGCCATAAACAACATGTTGCAAACCATGGACTTGGCCATTTTTAAATTAGGCCCACACAACACCAAACAATTAATGGATTTATTTAATCTTTTAAATTTTGGTTTAAGCCGAGGTTTAACCACAGGTGTGTGGAGCAAATGGGAAAATGCGTCGTTTGAAGACATCGACAACTTTTTAAATCGTTGGCGTGACAGCTCATTGGGTTTATTCAATTTAGCTTTTAATGGCTTAAACAAACTCATGAGTGCCACCTGGTACGGTCAGCCGGCAGCTTGGCCACAAGTGGGTTATCCCGGCCCGTTATACCCAGACATTCTCATTACAAAATCATAATTTACGTGGCGGATAACAAGAACCATGGCCATACCTGATATTTTTAAACAGCGCGCTCAAAGTGAAAACTGGGCCATCACAGACGCTGGCAAGTTAGAACAGAATCAAACCATCGAAGCGGATGTCATCATCATAGGTACCGGCGCTGGCGGCGGTGTGAGTGCCGAAGTGCTCAGCCAAGCAGGATTAAACGTCGTCATGATTGAAGAAGGTGGCTTGTTCACCTCAGATAATTTCAACATGGACGAGCTTCAAGCCTATGGCGATCTTTACCAAGAAGGCGCCGGTCGTGCCACCAAAGACGGCGCCATTAGTATTTTCCAAGGACGTGCCGTTGGCGGCACCACAGTGGTGAATTGGACTTCCAGTTTTCGTACTCCTAACCCCACTTTAGAACATTGGCAAACAGAACATGGCGTAAAAGGATTCGAGCCAAACGTCATGCAAACCTATTTCGAGCAAATGGAAAAACGCTTGAATGTAGAAAAATGGGCCATGCCGCCCAATGCCAATAACGATGCATTAAAAGTAGGTTGCGAAGCCAATCAGTGGAGTTGGGCAGTCATCCCACGCAACGTCGCTGGCTGCTGGAACCTAGGTTACTGCGGTACAGGTTGCCCCACTAATGCTAAACAAAGCATGCTGGTCACCACAGTGCCAGAAGCACTAAAGAATGGCGCGCGATTATTTTATCGTTGCAGTGCGGATCGCATTGTCTTTTCTGAACACAAAGCAGAATCCGTTGAGTGCTTAGCCATAGGAGCCGATGGTGATACGCCGACCGGTGTGCGCCTAACCTTTAAAGCACCCCATATTGTATTAGCCGGGGGCGCCATTAATAACCCAGGTTTGTTATTGCGCTCAAACGCACCGGATCCCCATGAGCGCATTGGTAAGCGCACCATGATTCATCCGGTAAATGCCAGCCTTGCAAAAATGGATAAAGAAGTGAATCCGTTTTATGGCGCCCCCCAATCGATTTATTCCGACCATTTCCAATGGAATACACAAGGTGGCATTGGCTTTAAGTTAGAGGTGCCACCCATGCAGCCCGCCATGGGCGCGCAAATCGTCGGCTTTCACGGTATGCGCCTAACTAACACGATGGAGCACTTACCGAACCTACAAGGTACCATTGCGTTGCTAAGAGATGGCTTCGATGAAGGTAGCCAAGGGGGTACGGTAGAGCTGGATCAAGGGGGTAAACCCATTCTGGACTACCCGATTACCGATTACGTTTGGCAAGGCTTACGTAAAGCCCACCACGTGATGGCGGAAGTGCAATTTGCCGCTGGCGCTAAGAGCGTAATGCCACTGCACCACGATGCAAAATTCTATAGCAGCCTGAAAGAATGTAAGGCTGCCATTGATGCCTTACCACAAGAGCTGCACCGTCAACGCATCATGACCGCTCACCTCATGGGTGGCTGTGCCATGGGCGAAGATGAGCGCCAATCTGTGGTCAATAGCCAGGGGCGCTTCCACCATGCCGATAACCTGTACATCATCGATGGCTCAGTCTTCCCAACCAGTATTGGTGCCAACCCTCAGCTGTCCATCTATGGTTTAGCCCTTAAACAAGCCTCTCAACTGGCCGCCAACATTAAATCGGCCTAATCTTATCCACGGCATTCAGTTGAGTGCCGTGGATAAATTGATTACCATGCCGCCCTAGTATCCCGCCCCAAGGCAGATTTCATGACAAAAGTTATCTATCCCGGAACGTTTGACCCCATTACTAATGGTCATACCGACCTCGTAGAGCGCGCGGCTCGCATGTTTGACCATGTGGTAGTCGCCATTGCAGAAAGCCCAAACAAGAAGCCCTTGTTTGATCTTGAAATGCGTTGTGAGCTAGCACGCGAGGTTCTGGGACACATCAAAAATGTGGAAGTGGTGGGTTTTAACACCCTACTGGCCCATTTTGTAAAAGAACAAAATGCACAAGTATTGTTACGGGGTTTGCGTGCCGTGTCGGATTTCGAATACGAATTCCAATTGGCTAATATGAACCGCGCACTGGCTCCTGAAGTGGAAACGGTTTTCCTAACCCCAGATGAGCGCCACTCGTACATCAGCTCCACCTTAATTCGTGAAATTGCGCGTTTAAATGGCGATGTGAAAAAATTTGTGCATCCTGTGGTCGAAAAACACCTGCTAGAGAAATTTGGCAAATAGATTAAGCTGTTGTTTAGAATCCTGTGATTCTAAGGAGTAAAATATGGCCTTAATGATTACCGATGATTGCATCAACTGTGACGTTTGCGAACCTGAATGTCCAAATGAAGCCATCAGTGAAGGGGAAGAAATTTACGTAATCGATCCCAATAAATGCACCGAATGCGTGGGTCATTATGACGAACCCCAGTGTCAGCTTGTTTGTCCTGTGGATTGCATTCCACTTGACCCTGAGCACGAAGAAACACAAGAAGAGTTAATGGAAAAATACGAAAAGTTAACCGCTTAAGATTCAGTATCTTTCCCGAAAAACCGCTGATTCAATCAGCGGTTTTTTTATGCCTATATGAAACGGATTTTTCCAAAACCCACATAACCTGACGTCATTGTTTATTTATGCTTAGATAACACCCATTCATTTATTCGGGCCAGCTATGAAACAGTTTCTCGCACTCAGTTTAAGTTTGACACTTGCGGCCTGTGGCGATGCCACTTCGGTCAAATCGGATGACACTCAACATACAGGGGCGGTCGCATCGGCACATCCTTTAGCCACCCAAGCGGGTATCGACATATTAAACGCAGGTGGTAACGCGTTTGATGCCGCCATCGCAACGGCTGCCGTATTAGCCGTGGTAGAACCTTATAGCGCGGGTATGGGCGGCGGTGGGTTTTGGTTGCTGCATGACAGCAAACAAAACAAAAACATCTTTGTGGACGCTCGCGAAAAAGCGCCACTTAAAGCCCATCGCGACATGTACCTAGATGCAGATGGTAATATCATTCCAAAGTTATCCATTAATGGCCCCATGGCCGCTGCCATACCAGGACAAGCTGCTGCGTTTGCCCATCTTGCTGAGCATTATGGCCAACTGCCTCTTAAACAATCTTTAGCTGCTGCCATTGCTGTGGCCAATCAAGGTTTCGCCACCGATCACCATTACGCCAAACTGGCGGGCTTTCGTAAAAATGCGTTAAACCAATACCCAAAAGCCGCCGCCACGTTCTTACAAGACGGCAACATTCCACAACCCGGTTATATTATTAAACAACCCAAACTAGCTAATACACTGCAAGCTATCGCCGATCATGGCTTTGATGGGTTTTACAAAGGCGATGTGGCCAAACAATTAGTAGACGACGTACAACAAGGCGGAGGCATTTGGCAGTTAGACGATTTGGCGCAATACCAAGTAGTGGAACGCACGCCTATCGAATCCAATTATCACCATTACAAAATCGTTTCAGCGCCACCACCAAGTTCAGGGGGCATCGCCATCGCGCAAATGCTGAGCATGCTAGACAGCGTCGAAAATAAATGGAATTGGAAAACTCTGAATAAAATTGAGCAAACCCATTTATTAGCTGAGGTGATGCGCCGCGCTTATTTTGATCGTGCTCATTATTTAGGCGACCCAGATTTTGTGGACGTGCCGCAAGCAAAATTACTCAATACACACTACAACGCAAAGTTAGCCGCTAGCATCAACATGAACACAGCAACCGATAGCACATCATTGGGTTCTCAGGTGCAAATTCTCGAAGGCTTTCACACCACACACTTAAGTGTTTTAGATAAACACGGTAACCGGGTAAGTGCTACGCTAAGTATTAATTTACCCTTCGGTAGCGCCTTTTTATCAGGCAGCACAGGTGTGCTATTAAATAATGAAATGGATGATTTCTCATCTAAACCAGGAACTCCCAACGCATACGGTTTAGTGGGCAATGAAGCCAACGCCATCGCGCCAGGCAAACGTCCATTGTCGAGCATGACCCCAAGTTTTGTCGAAAGTGATGACAGCATTGCCATTTTAGGCACACCCGGTGGTAGTCGTATCATCACCATGGTGTTTCTAGGTATGTTAGAACATTTACAACACAAACCGGTTAAAGATTGGGTGGCACGCCCACGTTTTCATCACCAATATTTACCCGATGTCATTCAACACGAACCCAATACCTTTAGTAATGAAACAAAACAAGCATTGATATTAAAAGGTCACACCCTCAAAGATGCTGGTCGTGAATATGGCAACATGCACGCCATATTATTAAATAAAGCAACCCATACAGTCACCGCAGCTTCGGATCCGCGTGGCGTTGGCCAAGCGCAAGTTCAGTAAACAACTATGAGTATTGGATTTTTACTTAAAAAATTCATCAGCTTCTGGCTCATGCCCATGAGCCTAGCGGTTGTGTGTTTGGTCTTAGGCTTGATTTTTCTATGGCTGAATCGACATATACGTTTAGGCAAAATTTTATGCAGCCTAGGGGTTTTCATATTACTGATTTTTAGCTGGCAACCGATTAGCCAACCACTGATGCAAACGGTTGAGGACGCTTACCCTAAATTTGAAGATCAACATGTGGATTATGTGGTTGTTCTCGGAAATGAAGTCATTAGTGATCCGCGTTTATCAATATTAGACCAACTCTCTAGTAGTGCTCGTTCACGTTTACTGGAAGGCTTACGCATTGCCAATGCTCAGCCCAACAGCACACTGATTGTCAGCGGCTATGCCGGCAATAACACAATGAGTTGTGCCGAAGCCTATAAACTGGCTGCAATGGCTTTGGGGTTCGATCAGCAACGCATTATTGAATTAAGAGAACCAAAAGATACTCATGAAGAAGCCTTGGCTGTCAAAGCATTGATACAAGATAAATCGATAGCCCTTGTCACCAGTGCCAGTCACATGCAACGGGCCATGTATTATTTTGAAATGCAAAATATTCAAACCACAGCCGCACCGACTTTTTATTTAGCCAAGCAAAGGCCGTACACCGAATGGCGTTTTAATGCAGATGGCTTAAAACAATCAGAGCGGGCGATACACGAATGGCTAGGTCAACTTTGGCAACGAATTAAACCAAATAATCCGTAAAGCTTAAATTTTTTGATAATCACTTTTTATTTATATATCAAAAAATAATTTTAAATTCTGTACCACTGTCTTGAGATGCTTGGTCACTGGAAACTTCAATTTTCCCATTTAAATTTTGCGTAGCCAAAGTATGCACTATCGATAACCCTAATCCCGTCCCACCTTGTGATCGCTTGGTTGTATAAAATGGATCAAAGATTTTTTTTAGCGATTCCTGATTGATGCCACAGCCATTATCTTTAAATCGTATTTCGATTTTATTCTGATCATTTTCCACAATAGAAATTTGAATCATGGGATTTTCGTGTTGTTCTTCAAAACCATGGTGGCAACTATTGTTAACCAAATTCGTTATGATTTGGGCAATCGCACCGGGCTGAGTATGTTTGCGAATGTCAGAGCCTTGCGTGATGATCTGAACATTTTTCTTTTTGGTAATTGGCACTAAAGTGGATAACACTTGTTCCACATAACTTTTTACCAAAATATCTTCATGCTCAAAATGATGCTGATCCGCACTGGTGCGCTTAAAGTTGGTAACGAGTGTGGCGGCGCGATATAGGTTACTCTCACTTAAATCAATCGCGCTTTTTGCCACCTCTAAAAATGACAATAAGTCTTCACGTGTCATGGCTTGACCATGATATTGCTTTTCTAATTTTGTTATGCCGTCTTTTAGATGAGAAGTGGCCGTTAACGCAATGCCCAATGGAGTATTAACCTCATGCGCCATGCCAGCCACTAAATTTCCTAGAGAGGCTAATTTTTCACTTTCAATTAGCTGTTGCTGCAACGTCTGCATTTGTTCAATGGTTTGTTGCAAATGCTCAGTACGCTGTGCCACCAAGGCTTCTAGATTTTGATTCGTCTTAATCAGCTGTTGTTCGTAATCTAATTTTTCTCGTGCACTGATGGCTCGGCCAAATAAATCCGACAGCACACCAGCAAACACCATCTCATCTTCTGTCCAAGTGCGCGCAACACCTCTGTGTTCACTACAAATAATGCCGACGGTTTTGCCTGAATGGCGGATCGGTGTATCCAACATGGAGGTAATCCCCAGGACATCCAGATAACTCTCAGTAAATTCACAGGTTTCAGGGGCGGTTCGCGCATCGTGAGCAGCGATAATACGATCTTCATCTAATGCGGCAAAATAATGCGGCAGGTCCTTACGCTGTAACACGAGGTTTTCTTCTGTGATGCCCAGCTCTTCATCAACTAAATAAAAGCAACTAATGCCGGCTCCCTCTTCTTGGTATAACCAAATGCCACTGCGCTTCACTGCAAGCCCTTCCATCACAGCCGCTAAAATTAATTGCGATGCTGCAGCAAGATCGCCCTTATCCACCAATTCGGATTTGGATACGGCATTTAACAATGCTTCTAATTGATTATTCATTCATAACCACCCCATTTAAAAAACAGTGTAGCTAATATCTCTAATTCCTCTGAATTCTGGTGATTTTTATTACGTTAGATACTAAAGAAGGGGGTTTAGATAACTCAGAATTCTCAAAATCACGGGTTTTGTGTGCCGTCTCTCAAGCCTGAACAAAATAACTACCAATAAATGGGATATGTCGTAGATTGATCAGTAAATAGACAGATGGATAACACCCATGAAACCTGTGATCACTGCCCTCGCTCTTCTGTTTTTGCTTGGCTGCCATCACCAAACTCAACCTCAATCGGCCGCTTCTGAGCCTGTTGAAAAGCCATCAGCTCCATATGAAATGAATGCGGATGCCCTAATGGCAGATTTTGCACATCGCTATTGAGCGATCAACTCTCGCACATGAGTAATCACAGCGTGTGGGGTAAAGGATTGTTGCCACTCACGTGAACCATCATCCAACCAGCAAGTCTGCAAGCCTGCCTCATGGGCTCCTAACATATCCTGCACAGGATGATCACCCACATGTAAGACTTCATGGGCAGACACGTCTAAGCGCGACAAAGCGTGTTCAAAAATTTGTGGATGCGGTTTAGGCTTATCGAATTCCTCACCTTGCAAACAAAATTCAAACACATGATCCAAGCCAGTTAATGCAATATCGGCATTGCCATTGGTAATGGCAATCAGGCGATATTTTTGTTTGAGTGTTTCTAGAGTGGGTAAGACCGCTTCAAATAATTCCACTTGTTGGCGTGCTTGATAAAACGCGGCAAAACATTGCTGTGCT
Source organism: Gammaproteobacteria bacterium (assembly GCA_013373125.1). GTDB lineage: Bacteria > Pseudomonadota > Gammaproteobacteria > Pseudomonadales > Oceanobacteraceae > Bermanella. Next base: position 9,914 of record JABXIK010000011.1, read on the forward strand.
AATGCTTTGGCTTGAGGATATTCAAATTCATGAAATAAAGATTGTAAGAAGTGTTCTCGCGCCGCACTGACTTTATGGGCAAATTGTGGATTGGATTTTATAAATTCAATCTTGCGCTGGCGTAATTGGTTTTGGTCGAGCGCATTTAATACTTTAGGCGTATGCTGCTGCATCCAATTGAGCATCACTTGCTCTGCATGCAGAATCACTTGCGGTCCACTCCACAAGGTATCGTCTAAATCAAAGCTGATAACCTTTACCGAATCCGCAATGCTCACAGCCATGGTTACAGCAGGATATCCAAGCGACGACTCACGATTTCACTGACGTAATCTAAAAACAACGTGTCCATGTTACTTTTAAAATAGTCATCGTCTTTGTGGCCAATAGCTAAAATGCCTAAATCATTTTTTAACAAACACGCCGCCATGGAACCTACTCTAGATTGCTCATGGAAAAATAATTCCATTTGATCATCGCTAAGCTGACCACAAAAAGCTTGTTTGCGACCAAAGTGACGCACTAACTGATCCTGCATTTCAATTTCGGTCACGCTTTGCATGGTCATGGCTGGAACGAATAAGGTGATACACGCGTAATCCACGCCATATAAAACCGTCATGGCTTGCTGTAGAGATTGCTCCACCTCTTCGATGGATTGAGCATCCAATAAGTCCAAGGTTAAGCGTCGAGTTTGTTCAAACAAGCGATCATTTCGGCGAGCATTATCCACGAGTTGCTGTAAACGCTCGTGTAGTTCGTTATTTTTTTCACGCAGAATTTTGCTCTGGTATTCCACCAAAGAAACAGTCGCACCGGTTTCGTGAGGCACATCTAACTGCGCGACAATTTCCGGGTAATGACGAAAAAAGTCAGGACGCTGCTTTAAAAAAGCCGCCACGTCGCGCTCATTCAACTGGCTTTTATCCTGTTTCATTTTTTCCATTTATTCCTCTAAATCCTACTGCGCTTTACGCTCAGCTTGCTTCTTTCTTATTATCGAAAGTGGCTTCTTTTGTGAAGCTTGAATAGATAAATTTCGCTTTTGTTTAAGCGCAAGTGAGGCAGTCAGAGCAAGGCAAACAGTTTGCGAAAGACCGGAACGTGCTTTAGCACTTGAGGATCTTGAGTAAACTTTTTAACACCGCTCTGGCAACGCAACTCGCTTAAACCTGGATGCGACCTTCGAAGACTCTTTCTGCCGACCCCTTCATAATCACATCACCCTCACCATCCCAACAGATGGTAAGAGAACCGCCAGGCAAATTCACTTGTACTTCATCATCCACCAGCCCCCACTTATGGGCAACCACCATGGCAGCACACGCGCCAGTACCACAGGCTAGTGTCCAACCGGCACCGCGTTCATACACGCGCAAATCCATCTCGCCGCGATCTTTAATTTGCATAAAGCCCGCGTTGACGCGTTTTGGAAATTGCTCGTGTTTTTCTAACTCTGGGCCCAATTGATTCACAAGATCACTGTGCACATCATCCACTTGCATCACACAATGTGGATTACCCATGGAGACAGCACCCACGGTGGCTTGATAACGGCCATCATTTAAGGGGACGTCCAACTGATATTGATCTTGCATGGTTGGCACATCAAATGGCAAATCACTGGGTGCAAAACGCGCTTTGCCCATGTTGACCACCACTTGGCCATCGTCCTCGATGTTTAATTCAATGATGCCGGAACTGGTTTCTACCTTGATTGGGTTCTTCGCAGTTAAACGCGCGTCATGCACAAAGCGGGCAAAACAACGGGCACCATTGCCGCACTGTTCCACTTCGCTACCATCGGCATTAAAGATACGATAACGGAAATCCACGTCTGGATTGGATGGGGTTTCCACAATCAATAATTGGTCAAAACCAATACCAAATTGACGGTCGCTTAATTGGCGAACCAACTCCGGGCGAAAGGCAAAATGCTGGGTGACCAAGTCCACCACCATGAAGTCATTGCCGAGACCGTGCATCTTGCTAAAGCGTAATAACATCACGTAAGCCTTATTCTGAAATCAATGTCTCTAACATTAACTGATCGGAAATGGTTTCGCGACGGCGAATTAAATGCACCTTGTCACCATCAACCATCACCTCGGCAGGCTTGTTACGAGTGTTGTAGTTTGACGCCATTACAAAGCCGTAGGCACCTGAACTTTTCACCGCTAACAAATCACCCGGCTGCAAGGCAAGTTCACGATCTTTACCTAAGAAGTCACCGGTTTCACACACAGGACCCACTACATCGTAGGATTGCTTTGGTGTGTTGCTGCGCGGTTGCACTTCGACAATGCGTTGCCAAGCACTGTACAAAGACGGACGGATTAAATCGTTCATACCACCGTCGATAATGGCAAAATGCTTGTCGCCATTATTTTTTAAGAATTCCACTTGCGTAACAAAGATACCGGCATTGGCCGCAATAGAACGACCTGGCTCCAGTACTAATTTCAAGTTACGACCGGCTAATTTAGGCAGAACCGCATCCGCAAAATCTTGTGGCGTTGGCGGTACTTCGTCATCGTACGTCACGCCTAAACCACCACCTAAGTCGATGTGCTCAAGTTCGATACCTTGTGTTTTTAATTCGTCAATTAATGCTAACACCCGGTCCAACGCATCTAAGTAAGGGGCGATTTGAGTCAACTGAGAACCAATGTGACAGTCCACACCTTTAATGGCGATGCCGTCTAATTCATTGGCACGGGCATACACTTCTTTAGCTGTATCAATGTCCACACCAAATTTGTTTTCTTTTAATCCGGTAGAAATATACGGGTGAGTTTGCGCATCCACATCTGGGTTCACACGCAAAGAAACAGGCGCTTTAACCCCCATTTCCACGGCCACGTCATTTAAGCGCTCCAGTTCAGCGGCGCTTTCTACGTTGAAGCAATGCACGCCTACCGCTAACGCACGGCGCATTTCATCTGCGGTTTTAGCCACACCTGAAAACACAATCTTACTCGGCTCACCACCGGCCTTTAACACACGCTCTAATTCACCCACAGACACGATATCGAAGCCAGCACCCAATTTGGCAAGTACGTTTAATACTGCAATATTAGAATTGGCTTTCACCGCGTAACACACAAGGGCGTTTTGACCTTTTAAGGCTTCAGCATAAGCCAAGTAATGATCACTAAACGCTTTACGCGAATACACGTATAACGGGGTGCCGAATTGATCCGCTAAATCACTAACGGCGCACCCTTCTGCAAATAGTTCGCCGTTTTGATAATCAAATACATCTGTCATATTCATTCTTAGCCTTATGGCTGGCCCTGTGTGGTGGACGTGTCTGCCGCTGACTTTGACTGTTCAACTTGAGGCGCCGCCACCTTTTCTTGTGGCAGATATAGGGCCCCTTTTTGTCCACACCCACTTAGGATGAGAACCGCCAGTAAAATCAAATAGCGCATGTCGATGGCTCGTGAAAAATAAAGGGCTAGATTATAGGGGTTTCACGGCACGCTGGATAGGCCGCATCCAAGGATTCCCGCCACTTAGGCTAAGATTCTGAGTTGGGGTAAAGCTCGATGAGGGCGTTATTTAAGCGCCGCTCTAATTTATATTTGTAATCCAAATAACTGCACGTCTGTAATACTTGATTGCCATTGCGCTGATGCAGTCGATCCGAAATAGCGATGTCGGTAATGTATACCGGATAAGGCTTGTTGTGTTGTCGCAGACTCACCAAATGGCGCACCAAGGCTTTGTACACCTGATCACCGTACTCCATCTGACTGAAATCCTCTTGATCACACTGCAGAATAAATCCCAATTGATCGTTGGCATCGAAGTCCACTTGGGCATGAACATCAAAATAGCGACCTTGACCAAGTCCTTCTTTTGGTCGAATGGGCCGCATACTGAGTGCTTGGTCTTTCTTCGGTAACATCACTTCGTAGTATTCGATTTGACGCTGCTGTCGGGCTTCAGCTTCGCCATAACGGTGACGATTTTGTCGGTACTCCACTTGGCGTAAGAAGTGATTAAGCGGGTTGATCAGTGCCGCTTCGTTGTACATGGGGGTGCGCCATTGAATTAACGAACCGCGCTCATCAATCACATACAGCTGGGCTTGTTGCTCCTGACGCAGGTAGTACACCTGCAAACATCCAGGGCGGCTGTTTTCACAAATCATTTTAATGACCGAGCCCTTAAACGCATGGCTATCTAAAATGATTTGACTGTAATATTTCTGCGGCTTGGATAACTGCCGAAACAGATTAATGGGCTTATCAAAGTGATCAATGATGGGTCGGCCATCGCGAAACTGCACAAGGTGATATTCATTGCCCACCTGCAACACATAGCGACGGCGATGATGCATTTTTCCCCCATAAAAACACGCACGCACTTCGTCCATGACGTTTTCCACACGCTCGGCGATAGCCTTAGGACGCGTGGCACAGTAGCAATAGACGTGTAATTGCGGAGGCTCTTGCTCGCTTTCAGGGGAGTAAGACATCAAATAATCTTCAATCACCCTAAGCAAAGCGTTATGACCTTCATAGCGAGTCACTAAAACTTCGCGCCAACTGTTGTAAACCATCTGATCGATGGTCAGCACCAAGTTTTCTTTTAATGCGCTGTAGCCCAATGAATCGGTGCTGTTGGAGATTTTAGAGATCCCACGGCGAGTGTAATGACTCATGGGATCCACAAACACATTCACATACAAACTGATGTATCTAGGTACCGGAGGTTCATCAAAATTGGTGGTGACGCTTTCGATTAACGGTGTCGCGTAAAAGCTATTTAGAATCTCTTTGAGCTCATAGTCTTGCCCATGCTGGCGACCGTGATACATGACCACATTGGTGCCGCGAGCCATGACCTGATTCACATGGCACCAGGCTAACAACTCGATAAGACTCGGGGATTTTTTAATGGGGTTTTGCGCGCCACCAGGACGAGCCACACCGGTAAATAAACTCCACGCCATTTGTGGAATGCGCCTGCGCACATGTTGGCGGCTCAGGTGCAGACTCAGTTTATCTTCTTGAATATCCTTGCTGATACCCGGATTAATCAAGTCCACCTTACCGGGCTTGCGATCAAAGGTGGCGTACAGCTTATGCCCCAGCAGAGTCATATCCTTAGCGGTGAGCATGGTTTCTTCTTGGTGATTACGTCCAAATTGCGACAAAAATTTATAGCTGTGAATCAGCTCGTTCACCAGCGTTTTACGCTCTTGCGACACCGTATGTACCTGCCACTGCGGACGGTTATCTAGGTGCAGTAGCAAGCCCTCGCTCCATCCCCATTCACGAATGACCGGTTTAAGAAAATCCCGTTTCCAATGCTTGCGCCGCGTCGGCTGACCCATGGGAATATTGGCTTTGAAATAAATACAGCGACGCACCAGCTCTAAGCGCGAGACCTCATCCCGAGTGAGCAAATAGGCTTCCAAGCGATCGTATAGCAACAGGTAGGGATCGAGCTTATCCAGCTCAGTTTGCTCATTGAACATTCGGGTTTTCAAATCCAAGCTCAATGGGCGCACGTTAGGATAATCATTGGCATAGGCTTCGGTGAGAAATAGCTTAAGAATGGATTTATATGGGCTACCAATGGCTTTGTAGAGCTGCCACATACCAGCACCGACGAATTCCCCCGCAGGAATAGTGCCGATGCCGCCAAAGTCGATGACTTCATCCGGATTCACGAACCCTTGTTTTTGCAAACGAAACACAAAATCTTCGTAGTTGGCCTCGTGTTCCACAGGCACCATCCACCACAATGGATAACAGCCACATAGCAAAATACTGGTACGGTAAAACTCATCCAGCAACAAGTGATGTTGGGCACTGCCGCAATCTTCCCCATCGAGATCATTGCGCTCCCCTTTCACAAACTTCTGCGCATCCATGAGAAAAAAGTGCACCTCAAGGCCAATGTTATCGGCCCATTGTTCAATGGCGGTGGATTTTTGTTGCAATAAATCCAGCTCTTCGGGGGGCATGTCCGGCTCGTGGCACAGCCAGATATCCAAGTCACTGCCGCCGCTGTGACCCAACGAGCCACAACTGCCCATGATGAACATGCTTTTGATATAAGTCATACCGCGGCGGCGCTGGGAATACTGAAAGCCCATAGCCAGACTGGCTGCCGCACGCAAGGTATCCTTGTTTGGGGTATAGCGCGCCACCCCGCACGGACAATTCATGCCCACAAAACCTGGCAGCTTCTCATGATTCACGTGGTACAAAAGGCCGATCACGTCCAATAACACCCGCTGACGCTCACTTAACGCCTGCTGAGTACGCTCGAGACGATGCTCGTTATAGGTCAAAAAGCGCTTAACCACGGTAGCCGCAAGATTGCGGTCAAAACCATGCGCGCCTTTTGTGAGATCTGCCATACTGCTTTCCAGTTACCAACTAAACCCACCAATGCTGATTAATTAGACAATTTTTACAAAGACAAATAGCGCCATGAAATCAGACTGGTATAATGGCGCCCGCTGCACCATTTATTGAGTATAGAGCCATTCATGACAGGCACCGGATTTCCATGAAATTCCACGTCCTGCACGTTCAATTTTTACTCAATCTCCTTGCTATCAGCATTGGTTTTTGGTATAAAACGCAGCTCTTTTTAGACGGGGTAGCCGCTTATACGGGTCGAATGACTTGAAAGGCGCGAAAACACTGGCCCCGAACGAATTTTTTAATTAGTCGCATTTTCGATAAATCGGGGCATAACAATGGCTAAAGTTTGTCAGGTTACGGGTAAACGCCCTGTAACAGGTAACAACGTTTCTCACTCAAACGTTAAGACTAAGCGTCGTTTCCTTCCAAACCTTCAAACACACCGTTTTTGGGTTGAGAGCGAAAACCGTTTTGTAAAACTACGTATTTCTACTAAAGCAATGCGTATCATCGACAAGAAAGGCATCGATTCAGTTTTGGCTGATCTTCGTGCCCGTGGCGAAAAAATCTAAGGAGTTAAACCATGGCTGCAATTCGTGAAAAAATCCGTATGGTTTCTTCTGCTGGTACTGGTCACTTCTACACCACTACTAAGAACAAACGTACTATGCCTGATAAGTTGGAAATGAAGAAATTCGATCCGACTATCCGTCAACACGTAATGTACAAAGAAGCTAAAATCAAGTAATTGGTTTTTGTTTCAAAAAAGAACCCGCCTAGTGCGGGTTTTTTTATGCCTGAAAGAAATGAAGCAATTCGCTTAACTCATTATGCCGTCAGCACGTGAAGTACATGAAAGCTAAAATTCTAGGTGTATTAGTTATTAATAGATGAAACAAAAATGTAGGAGCTCGCAGGTGCGGGCTCCTACACATCTCATGTCTCACATTATGCTAAACTGCCCTTCCGTTTCCCGTCTAGCGTATTGCCGAAATGCCTGAACTACCCGAAGTCGAAACCACCCGCGCCGGTATCGCCCCACACATAGATGGCAAAACCATTTCTAAATTAGACGTAAGGCAAGCTCAGCTGCGTTGGCCCATTCCCGATGATTTGCCACAACTGGTTAAAAATCAAAACGTATTGGCCGTGCGTCGCCGCGCAAAATATTTGTTAATCGATATCGGTAAAAGCAAAGTCAAAGGCACCTTAATTATTCATTTGGGCATGTCCGGATCGTTACGCGTGATAAAAGGTGTAGCGCCCGAGCCGCTCAAACACGAACATTTTGATTTGGTATTCAGCAAAGATTTAATGTTGCGCTTTACCGATCCAAGACGCTTTGGTGCGTGCCTGTGGCAAGATGCTCAAGCTGAAGCTAACCCTTTCTTGGATCACTTTGGGCCCGAGCCATTAAGCGATGACTTTACCGGTGAATATCTCTTTGAAAAAAGTCGCAAGCGTACCAGTGCCATTAAGACGTTTATCATGGATCAAAAGATCGTGGTGGGCGTCGGGAACATCTATGCCAGTGAGTCATTGTTCCTAAGCGGGATTAACCCGAAAAAAGCCGCCGGTAAAATCAGCGCCGCCAAATACGATCAATTAGTAACAAGCATTAAACAGGTATTAGCCAAAGCCATTAGCGAAGGCGGAACTACCTTAAAAGACTTTGTGGGCAGTGATGGAAAACCTGGATACTTTGCGCAACAGCTCAATGTGTACGGACGCAAAGACGAGCCTTGTCCAAGCTGCCAGACCCCCATTAAGCAAATCACTCAAGGGCAACGCAGCACGTTTTATTGCAGTCAGTGTCAAAAGTGACGAGATGCTCGCCATATCACGAGAAAAGCTGATATAGTTCGCTCAATAAAAAGTGCCATGTACAAGGACAATAACAATGCTAAACCTTTCTAGCCAACTGAAACACTGCATGATGATTCTGGCCGCTGTGTGTATGTTTGCGCTACCCATGCACTCTCAAGCACAAGAAATTGATGAAACCCCTTCGGCTGCTGCCATGGCATTTGATGGTTTAATCATTCGTCCTCTAACCCTAGTGGCCACCGCGGTTGGCACGGTTATTTGGGTTGCGACGCTACCTTTTAGTTTATTAGGCGGTAACGCAGGTGAAGCGGCAGACGTATTGGTTCTTGCCCCTGCCAAAGCCACCTTCATTCGTTGTTTAGGCTGTACCCAAAGTGGTCGTAAAATCGAATACGAAGACGATTAATCTTGCTTTAATCATCCAATAAAAAAGGCGCTTTATGCGCCTTTTTTATTGCCGTTAATTGATCAATACCCCATTTCTGTGAGTATCTCATCATAGCCTTTCTGGTAATGGTCATACTTAAACGTATAACCCGCATCGAGAAGACGCTGACACGACAAGCGTTTATTACCACGACGTGACGCCTCTGGCACATCGTGATCGGGCTCCACATCACCAATACGATCTTTCAACCATTCAAGGATTTCAAACAACGTGGTGGGACTTGGGTCTGTGCCGATGTAGAGCTCTTCGACTTTTTTGCCTGCCATATCCTGCTCAATTAAAAACGCCAATACACCAATACAGTCGTCACGGTGAATGCGGTTAGTCCACATATCCGGCTCAGGATCACAATGACTGCCACTTTTGGCTTGGTTGATAAGTCGAGTACGCCCTGGACCATAAATACCGCTAAAACGCACTGAGGTATGAGGAAAATCGCTTTGCGCTAACTTGTCTTCGGCCTCCAGCATTTTACGACCGGCGAAGGCTGTGGGTTCTGCTGGTGTGGATTCATCCACCCAGGAACCATCATGCTGTGGATATACACTGGTACTGGATACGAAGATCACGCGCTTAGGCTGCTGATGCTGTTGTTTTAGCAGGGCCAGTATATGCACCAACCCATGCACATAATACGCATCGTAGCCTTCTTCGGAGAACTCAGGGCTAGCAATGGAATACACCACATAATCGAGGTTTTCAGGGATTTGTCCGATGAGGGTTTCCATATCGGACACATCCGCACTGAGAGTGGTCACACCGTCCCCTATGGCTTTCTCACTGCGTCGCATACCCCAAACTGAATGCCCTTGAGCGGCCATGTGCTTGGCTAATCCACCGCCAATATCCCCACTGCCAACGATTAATATCCGCGCCATATGGACTCCTTATGATAGAAAACAGCTATCACCGCTTTATTTGCATCTAAGTTAAGCTTAGACTTTGAGCGCACTATAGCGGAATCCGAGGGCAGCTAAAACATGACGTTATCTGAATTAAAATACATTGTTGCCCTTGCCCAAGAACGGCACTTTGGCCGTGCCGCTGAACGCTGCTTTGTCAGTCAGCCTACTCTCAGTGTGGCAATAAAGAAGCTAGAAAGCGAATTAGGCATCAGTTTATTTGAGCGCTCTAAAAACGCCGTGAGCGTCACGCCTTTGGGTGAACAAGTGGTTCATCAAGCCCAAGTAGTGTTAGAAAATGTGCGCTCATTGCAAGACATCGCCCAAGGGGGCAAGGACCAATTAAAGGGTCCACTTAAGATTGGCGCCATCTTCACCATAGGCCCATATTTATTTCCCCATTTGATTCCTCAGGTACAACAGCTCGCACCGGAAATGCCTTTGTATATCGAAGAGAGCTACACCAAGGTGCTGCGCCAAAAACTGCGTGAAGGGGAATTAGACGTCATCATAGTGGCCTTACCTTTTACCGAACCGGACGTTCTGACAAAACCGTTATACGACGAACCTTTCGAAGTGCTACTGCCCAAAGATCACGAGTGGCTCAAACAAAAAGCCATCAGCCCCGACTTATTGCCTGACAGCGATTTATTGTTACTAGGTGAAGGCCATTGCTTCCGCGACCAAGTGATCGATATGTGTCCGGCACTGAACAAGAATCAAAATACCAAGCTTAAAGCCATTGCCGAAGGCAGCTCTCTAGAAACCTTAAGACACATGGTGGCATCCGGATTGGGCATCACGGTATTACCCAAAAGCGCAACCGGCGTAGGCTTGTATGCAAACGGTTGGTTAGAAACACGACCGTTCGTGCGTCCAACGCCTTCACGTACGGTAGCCATTGCATGGCGCGCCAGTTTCCCGCGGCCTAAGGCGGTGGATTTAATCACCCAAGCGGCGAGTTTATGTCGACTGTTTTAGAGCAATCTCTGGGGCGCTCAGCGGTTACTGAGTTAAAACATGTGGGCGATAAGCTAGCAGAAAAGCTGGCGAAATTAGGCATCCATTCCATTCAGGATTTGCTGTTCCATTTGCCCCTGCGTTACCAAGATCGTACGCGCATCACCCCCATAGGTGCCTTGCGTCCCAATGTGGATGTGGTCATCGAAGGGGAAATCATGCTGGCCGATGTGGTGTTTGGTAAGCGCCGCTCTTTGGCAGTACGTTTACAAGATGGCACAGGTACCATCACCTTACGCTTTTATCATTTTAGTGGTGCGCAAAAAAATAATTTGAAAAAAGGCGCGCGTATTCGCTGTTACGGTGAAGTTCGGCGTGGACGCGCAGGCCTAGAGTTATACCATCCGGAATATCAATTCGTAGAAGATCTTGCCGCCTTACCCACAGAAGATACCCTCACGCCCATTTACCCAAGTACAGAAGGTTTGACTCAAGCACGCTGGCGCCAGCTCATGACACAAGTTCTCATGCTGCTAAAAAAAGGGCGCGCCATCGATGACTTAATTCCAGCACCTTTGTTAGCCCCATATGGCTTACCAGATTTACGCAGCGCCCTGTTGTATTTACATCAACCACCTGTGGGCGCCAATTTAGAAGAATTGGAAAACAGCCAGCACCCCACGCAAAAGCGTTTAATTATGGAAGAATTACTGGCGCACAATTTAAGCCTATTAAAAATGCGCGAAACCATTCAACAAGATCGCGCACCGGTATTACCACCAGCTGAAAAATTAAAAGCGCCTTTTTTAAACGCACTACCGTTTAGCCCAACCAATGCACAACAACGAGTAGTGAATGAAATTCAGCAAGATTTAAGCAAAGGCATTCCCATGTTGCGCTTAGTGCAAGGGGATGTGGGCTCGGGTAAAACCCTTGTAGCGGCATTGGCGGCTTTGAGTGCACTTGAACAGGGTTATCAAGTGGCGCTCATGGCGCCCACGGAAATTTTGGCCGAACAGCATTTCAAAAATTTCCAAAGCTGGTTCGAACCCTTAGGCATTTCCATGGCTTGGTTAGCGGGCAAGGTGAAGGGCAAAGCTCGACAAGCGGCGCTTGAAGTCATCGCCAATGGCGAAGCGCAATTAGTCATCGGCACACACGCCCTTTTCCAAGAAGAAGTGGCGTTTGCCAATTTGGGACTCGCCATTATTGATGAACAACATCGCTTTGGTGTGCACCAGCGTTTGGCGTTAAAACAAAAAGGCAAAGGTCTCAGCCCGCACCAATTGATCATGACGGCCACCCCTATTCCCCGCACGTTAGCCATGAGTGCCTACGCCGACCTAGATACCAGTATCATCGATGAATTACCTCCTGGGCGCACACCGGTGAACACAGTCGCCATCGATCAACAGCGCCGCGATCAAATCATCGAGCGTATTCGTAACGCGTGCTTAAGTGGTCGCCAAGCCTATTGGGTGTGTACCCTAATCGAAGAAAGCGAAGCCCTTGAAGCACAGGCAGCCGAAGTCACCGCCCAAGAATTAAAAGAAGCCCTCCCAGAATTAAACATTGCACTGGTGCACGGGCGTTTAAAACCTCAAGAGAAAGCCGACATCATGGCCGACTTCAAAGCCGGCAATACCCATTTGCTGGTGGCCACAACCGTCATTGAAGTGGGTGTGGATGTGCCCAACGCCAGTTTGATGATCATCGAAAATCCCGAGCGATTAGGTTTAGCCCAATTGCATCAGTTACGTGGGCGTGTGGGTCGTGGCACGGCTGAGAGTCATTGTGTGCTCATGTATCAAACCCCGTTAAGCCAAGCAGGTAAGTTACGCATTCAAGCCATGCGCGACACCACAGACGGCTTTAAAATTGCCGAAATTGATTTGGAAATTCGTGGCCCAGGTGAAGTGCTCGGCACCCGTCAAACCGGCTTGATGCAAATGCGCATCGCCGACTTACAGCGAGATGGCTATCTATTGGACGATATCAAACGCTGGGCGGAAATGTGTCAGCAGCAAGCGCCGCATATTGTGCAGTTATTGATAGATCGATGGCTGGGTGAAAATATTCGTTACGGACAGGTATAAACTTTCCCTGTGACTAGCTAAAATGCGCCACTCAATTCTTATGTCACTGGATAGACCATGAACCTCGTAAAATCGTTGCTTGTTTTTGCACTGGCAACCTCCGCATTATTAGCTCAGGCCGAGACTAAATTTACTTTTTATACCGAACAGTTTCCTCCGTATAACATGACGTCTGACGGCAAAGCCTTTGCGCATAAAGCCGAAAAAATTTCTGGCTTGTGTACCGACATCATCAAACAAATGATTCCGCACTTACCCTTTAAAACCCAAATCAAACTGCGCAACTGGGACTACGCCATCAATAAAGTGAAGCAAAAAACCAATCATGGATTATTTTGTACCGTGCGCTCTCCAGAGCGTGAAAACAGTTTCCAATGGGTGGGACCACTGACCAATATTCGTTGGACCTTATTTGCGAAACCTGATTCCAATATTGAATTAAACACATTAGAAGACGCCCATAAATATCGCATCGGCGGATACAACGATGATGTGATGACATTATTTTTGCAAAAGAATCAGTTTAACGTGTCGTCCATCGCCAATGATAGCGTGAACCCAAAACGCTTATTGCTAGGACAGATTGATCTTTGGGTAGCGGACGAGCTATCCGGCCCATTTGTGGCATCGGACAGCGCCGACATTGATGATTTAAAACCCGTGTTAATCTTCAAAGATACGCCTCTGTATCTGGCGTTGAATAATCAAACCGATGCTGAGGTCGTAAGCGCCCTAGTAAGTGCGTTTGAAAAAGTGCGTAAGTCCGGTCAAATTGAAGTGATCGAGCGTACATACGGTCGCTAATGATTTAGTACATGACGCGTCTTGCTTGCCCAAGGCGCGTTTGCAGTTTGATGCTGTGCTCATTTTTCATATATCAAAAAAGCGCTTAAGCTCTCGCCTTATAAACACTGGGTAATAAACCAGTCCTCCTATATCCGTACTCATCACACAACAGCTAAGTAATATCGGCCTATTCAGCGGATCCGTATCGGTGGAACGAATATTCAGCTCTCTTGCGTTTACAAAAATATCCCTAAAATCGCCTTCACGCCCTGATCATCGACTGTTTATTTGGCGAGTGTTTCCTATAGTTACTCATATGAGTCTATGATTAAAAAGGTAGCCATATGACATTGCCTAGCCGAGTTCAAAAAGTTCTAGATGAATGGCATATCACCTATTCCGTCACACAACCGAGTGCCACTATGTCACTAGCGTCCAATCACATTGTCAGTGCACATCTTGCCATCCTCGAAGACAGTCATGGCCGCATTCAGGTCATCCACCCAGCTAATCGCATTCTCGATTTAACTAAGATGCAGGCACAAACCACGCGGGAATTTCGTGCCGTCAATAAAGACAAGGTGGAGCAAATTCGACAAGGACTGAACTTGGAAGCCATCCCCGCGCTGCCGCAAGTGACTGGCTTTGAAACGTTTGTGGACTCAGCGCTACTCAACCTAGACGACATCATCATCACCTTGGATAAATCCCAAGAACTTCACATTGCCAAGAAAGACTTTCAAACCTTACTCAGCAGTGCGCGAGTGGGGGATTACTGTGTGGATATCCCACAGGTACACATGCCAGGTGAAAAATGGCTAGCCCAAGATCAAAAAGACATTCACCACGCTATTAAGAATTTTACCCAACTGCGCATTCATCAAAGATTAGAAGAAACCCTCGACATGCCGCCCATGCCGGAGACCGCGCAAAAAATCATTGATCTGCGCATGGACGCCGATGCCGAAACCAACGAACTGGCAACGTTAGTGGAAACCGATCCAGGCTTAAGTGCTCAAGTGATCAGCTGGGCTAATAGTCCTTATTATGGTGTTAGTGGCACCATATCCAATATTCAAGAAGCCGTCATACGCGTCTTAGGTTTTGATTTGGTGATCAACCTTGCACTTGGTTTATCCTTGGGTCGCACCTTGTCCGTGCCCAAAGACGGCCCTCAAGGGTATCTACCCTTCTGGCATCAAAGCGTTTACACCGGTGCGCTCATGGCGGAATTATGCCGCGCTATGCCGGCTGAGAAACGCCCTACTCAAGGCATTGCTTATCTATGTGGACTATTGCATAACTTTGGGTATTTAATTTTGGGCCATGTTTTCCCACCGCATTTCGCGCTGATTAATCGCCACATTGACGCGAACCCCAACATCAATCGTTATTACATCGAGCAACACCTCATGGGGATTACCCGAGAACAAATCAGTTCCAGTTTATTAAAACAATGGAATTTACCAGATGACGTATGCAGCGCGATTCGCTATCAAAATGAGGCGGATTACGCTGGAGAATATTCTGAACTCAGCGGCATGATGTTCGTGTGCACACGTTTATTACGCCAACATGAAAACATTGATGCACCATTAGAAGCGATTCCCGAACCCCTTATTGAGCGACTCGGGATGGACATGACTAAGGCTGAAGCAGCTCTTGAGAAGGTGATGCAGGCCAAGGACGATCTTCAAGAAATGGCTCGTCTTCTGCATCAAGGGTAAGGGTTAACGGCACCTGTAGAAGTTGTGCACGCAAGTTAGCAAAATGCTCACTAATGGCCACTGCAGTTGCATCCACCCAAGGGGTTAATGGCTGAGCCACGTCCACAAATGCTTGTAGTTGTTCGTTACTGGTTTGACGGAAACTATAAAAATAAAACGCGGCCAATTCACGCTTCACTTGAAGCCTAACTTTCTCTTCTTGATGCAACCAATGCTGCTCTACCGCGGTTTCCATTTGCACCACAGGAATAGCAGACAAACCTAATGCGTGGCAGGTTTTCCATAATTCTTTGCGTAAAGCAAAGTTCAAATGCTCGGACATATATTGAATGTCAGCCACTAAGCCGCTGCGTTCAGGGTTAGGCGTTTGCGTTTGTAGCTTGAAAAAATATTCACGCAGAGATTCTCGATCATCAAGCTGCAATGCCGCCTTTTCCAACTTCTCGCGCACAGCCCAAACCGGTGAGCGCCATTGATTACTGCGATCTTTCGTTTGCGCACTTAAGCTGTCATTCAATTCACTAGCAATTAAGTGCTCATCTAAAAAACTCAAGCGCTCGGCGACGGCCATTTGCAGTTTGGGTTCTAATGCCATTGAACAAGCTGGACGCAATGTTTGCCAAAATGGCGAAACTTGTGCCGACAACGCTTCGATTTGTCCTAATGGTGATGCTGCCCAAACAAGACTTGGGAGCAAACTTAACACTGCAAACAGCCTGCGCATTTATTTTTTACCTATTAAACCTGAGTCCATATCGTCCCCGACCAAACCAGCATCAGGATCATTAAATACGGTCTCATCCAATTGTTTTTCTGACTTAGCAACGATACACGCAACCGTCGTATCACCCGTCACATTCACCGAGGTGCGCATCATATCCAACAATCGATCCACACCAATAATCAAAGCGATACCCTCAACAGGTAAACCCACTTGAGTTAATACCATGGACAACATCACCAAGCCCACACCCGGAACACCCGCGGTACCAATGGAAGCCAGCGTCGCCGTGGCAATCACGGTGAGAAAATCCATGGCAGATAAATCAATGCCATAGGCTTGAGCGATAAAAACCGTCGCCACGCCTTGCATGATCGCGGTGCCGTCCATATTCAACGTGGCACCTAAGGGTAAGCAAAAAGATGCAACGCGATTATCCACACCCAAACGCTCTTCAGCCGTACGCATGGTGACCGGCAACGTGGCGTTACTGGATGACGTACTAAAACCAAACAACTGAGTACTGCGCATCTTGTTCATGAAAATAACTGGATTCAAGCGGGATAAACCCACCAGCAACGCTGGGTAAATCAACAGCATTTGCATAACTAGCACCAACACAACGGTAAAGAAATAAACCGATAATTCTGCAATGGCACCTAAGCCTTGGCGAGCAAATAAAGTGAACAATAATGCAAACACACCAAATGGTGCGAAGTGCATTAGCATGGTAACGAGGTTTAGAATTACCACATTCCAATCTTCAAACTGATTGCGAATGCGTTGGCCCACATCACCAGAATGGTTAATGGCCATTCCCAATAACAATGCGAACACAATAATTTGTAACATCTTGCCATCGGCCATGGCCGCTATGGGATTGCTCGGGAAAATATCAATGATGACTTGAGCAAAGGAACTGGCCTGCTGAATATTGACTGTGCTTTGGCTGGTCAAATTCGCACCGACACCCGGCTCGAACAGCATCGCCATTAACATGGCAAGAGAAATAGCAATAGCGGTGGTGATCAAATAAAGCGAAATGGTTTTACCGCCTAAGCGACCCAACTGTTTACCGGAACCTAAACTGGCCGCACCACACACTAATGAAACTAAAACGAGAGGGACCACCAACAACTTCAAGGTGGCCACAAAGACTTTACCGAGGATTAAAAATAATCCACCCACCAGCCAATCATTGATAATCGTATCTAACCAAGGTGTGACACCTTGCAACCATTGGGCGCAGGTGCCGAGAATTATGGCCAATACCATGGCGATCAATATTTTTTGGGTCAGGCCGTGGGCGTGTTTCATGACTACTTCTTTTTACTAGGTTTTAAAAATTTAGTTAAACCTTGAAACCACATTACCTCAGCGAAGTTACCACTGATGACTAAGTCTTTATTTTGTATTCCTGCCATAAAGGCATTTTTATCTTTTGCAGTCAGGATGGCCAAACCCGTAGCGGCATCTTTGAAGCATAAGGTAAAGGTAGGTTCTTTGGTTAAACCAGCTGAAGACGAGACCTTACCATCTTTAACGGTAAAATTGCGACCGCTTCCGCTCTCTGTTTGAATTTGAAACACAACATCTTTGCCTTCGATGTATTCAGCACAGGCAGGATTATTTTTTGCCGCTTTCTTTAATAACTTAGCGAGCATCCAAAGGAGGAACTTGAATTTCAACATAAATAGCCACTTTTCTAATTGTTAATAATGAGAATGTTTCACACGCGATAGTCGCCGCGGCATCATACCATGGTCTTGAGTGGCATCAATCTTAGGAAAGGATTTGTCAGCCCTGCACAGAACGGCAGGGCTAATAAGGAAGAATTAGCTGTTTACAGCGTCTTTTAAAGCTTTACCTGGCTTAAAACCAACCGAGTTGCTTGCCTTAATAGTGATGGCTTCACCGGTTTGTGGGTTTTTACCTTGGCGCTCAGCACGATGCTTTTGTACAAAGCTACCAAAGCCCACTAGGCTAACTGGATCATTCTTACGTAGAGACTCCGTGATTTGATCGGTAATGATGGTGATGATTTCAGCGGCTTTTTCTTTGCTGATATCGGCTTGGTCTGCCACGTAAGCGGCTAATTCAGGTTTACGCATAGTATGGTCCGACTTGTTGTTATTGTTTTTATCACGCCAGCATCGCTGGCAGTTCCTTATTCAAAGCCATCTTTTCAGCAACACAGTCGCCGGTCAAGGCATAACCGAGCAAATTCCCCTCAGAATCCTTAAAAAGCGCCTTAAAATGTGGACTTTGGCCATCTATTTGCCATTCACCGACACTATTTTCCAATGGCGGACAGGTCACAATGGGTAAGCTTGGGGTTTTCACCATCACTGGCATGACTGGGTAACTCACCTGAGTTGGAGTGCCTGCTAATGTTTTCGCAAGGGCGCGAGCGCAGTTCATCAAAGGCAACACATACAACAGGTTAAGCCCTTCCACCTCGGCACAATCACCGATGGCGTAAATATTATCCGCACTGGTTTTAAGGTAACGATCCACCACGATGGCACGATTCACGTCTAATGCAGCCGCCTGCGCCAAGGCAACTCGGGGTTTCAAACCCACGGCACTGAGCATCACATCTGCTTGAATTTCACTGCCGTCTGAAAGCTGTGCCACGTACCCTTCACCTTGAGGACTCACTGACGTGACGGCTTTTTCTAAATGTAAGTTCACACCTAGGGCTTCAAGCGCAGGGATAAGTGCCTCGCCACACTGAGCAGGAATTAAACGAGATAGCGGTTGAGAATCCGGCGCCACTAATTCCACTTCAAAACCAGCACTGGCTAAATCATGGGCGTATTCGCAACCCACAAGACCTGCCCCCAACACAAGCACTCGCTTCTTACCTTCAACCGCTTGGTAGAATCGATCGTAATCCATTAAATCATTCACATGATAAAGGTGTTCAGCCCCTTCAATGGGTAACTGAAACGGCTCCGCACCCAGTGCCAATACCAGATCACCATAAGCGATATTCTCATCACCTAGGCTAATGATTTTCTCCGCAGGATTGATTGCCGTGATGGTTTGGTGAGTACGAATTTCAATCTGCAGTTGCTCTGCCATGGCACCGGCGTCATTCATGGCAAGACCCGCGGCATCCTTTTGCTTGCTAAAACCGGTACTCAGCATGGGCTTTGAGTATTGGCGACCGTCATCGGATGTGAGCATGATGACAGGGCGATCGCTATTGGCTTTACGGAATTCTTTTACGAGATTGTAACCAGCTAAGCCGGTTCCAATTACCACAAGAGGTGCTGTCATGGAGATGCCTTTATTATTATCACATTATGCAAAACGCTGGACAGGAGAGGGAAACGCTCAAATATACCCAGCCAATAATACAGTTTATAGAGTTAGAAGCGTTACTGACGATAATCTAGCGCGGCAAAAAGAGTCGAGTAGAAGGCGTGTATAGATAATACATAACGTCTACGAGACTCTTTTTAACAAAGCTAGGTTGAGTAAAGTAGCTTCTTTGGATTTTAGATTTCGATCATCTCGAAGTCGTCTTTACCCACCCCACAATCCGGGCACAACCAGTCTTCTGGCACGTCATCCCAACGGGTACCTGGCTCTAGGCCTTCTTCCGGGCAACCCAAGGCCTCGTCGTAAATCCAACCACACACAATGCACTGCCACTTTTTAAAATCTTGA
>JABXIK010000006.1 GCA_013373125.1 Gammaproteobacteria bacterium
TAGCTGTGGTTTTCTTAGCCGTAGACTTTTTCGCAGTGGTTTTCTTAGCGGTTGTCTTTTTAGCTGTGGTTTTCTTCGCCGTTGACTTCTTAGCAGTGGTTTTCTTCGCAGTCGTCTTTTTCGCTGTGGTTTTCTTCTCAGCGCTGTCGTCGTCCGCTTTTGCCGCCGCTTTTTTAACCGATGTTTTCTTAGCAGTGGTTTTCGCTGCTGTCTTCTTCGGCGCCGCTTTCTTAGGCTCTGCTTTTTTCGCCGCTGGTTTTTCAGCTGCTTGTGGTTTCACACCACTCTTCACGAATTCAGATAACTCAGCTAAACGCTTTTTCTGCGCCGCATCTAGCTTACCGATGCGATCCAAGTTTTGAAGACGCTTTTGCTCTTTTTTAGCTTCAGCGATCTGTTTCTTCAATTCTTTTTTATCTTGCAGCTCTTGCTTAAGCTTTTCCTGCTCTTCTTTATAGCGTGCTTCACGCTCTTCTTGCTGCTTGATAAGTTCTTGCTGAAGCTTACGGCGCTCTTCCTCACGCTCAGCACGCTCTTTCGCACGCTCTGCTTCAAGTGCTTCGATTTCTGCCTTACGGGCTGCACGCTCTTCTTCTAGACGCTTTTGTTCCGCTGCGTCTACTTGAGGTTCAGCCTTGGCTTCAACCACTTCCTGAGTGTCACTACCACCACCCAACAAAGCTTCAAGTGCTGCGATTTGATCTAGCACGTTCTCTTGTTGGTTTTCTTGTTGCTTGATGATTTTTTTATAGGAAGGGCGTTTCTGTGATACTTTTGAACGCTTGCCAGGTTTAGCCATGAATCAGTTGCTCACTCCTGAAATAGTTTTGAGGGCGTCTACTATATTTAGTGCGCGTATTATACGCATCTTCACCCAATAGGCCAAAACTAATACAGTTAAAAGTTAAAATACTCACCCTAATCTGAGGATTTATCGAGCAATTCAGCCTAATTTGATTGAATTGCCCGACAAAATACACGCATTGGGATCGCGCTAGGGTTAATTAAAGACCATTTTTTGATCAATTGCTGTGTCATTACAGCAAGGGTTCACCTTTCATTTGCTGATCAGCATGATAAGAAGAGCGCACCATAGGTCCACTGGCTACTCTAGAAAAGCCCATTTCTTTCGCCAATGCGCCTAGTTCTTCGAATTCATCCGGATGAACAAAGCGCTCCACCGCTAGGTGGTGCTTACTTGGCTGTAAGTACTGACCCAGTGTAATCATGTCGATATCATGCTCACGCATGTCTTTCATGACTTGAATCACTTCTTCTTTGGTTTCGCCAATACCCAACATTAAGCCGGACTTGGTCATGACATCTGGGCAAAGCGCTTTGTAACGCTTCAATAACTCCAACGACCATAGATAGTCCGAACCTGGACGTACTTTCTTATATAAAGACGGTACGGTTTCTAGGTTGTGATTAAAGACATCCGGTGGGGTTTGCGCCAAGATCTCAAGGGCAATATCCATGCGACCACGAAAATCAGGCACCAAGATTTCCATTTCCAATGCTGGGCTTAATTCACGGGAATAACGAATGCAGTCCGCAAAGTGCTGAGCACCACCATCGCGTAGATCATCACGATCCACAGAGGTAATGACCACATACTTCAAGCCCATATCCGCTATGGCGGTTGCTAATTCTTTCGGCTCATTTTCATCCAATGGGTTTGGTCGACCATGGCCCACATCACAAAAAGGACAACGACGAGTACAGATATCTCCCATGATCATGAAGGTGGCTGTACCGCCACCGAAGCATTCGCCAATGTTCGGGCAGGATGCTTCTTCACAAACCGTATGCAATTTATGCTTACGTAGCTTTTGCTTTACTTCATTGATTTTCGGACTGGCCGGAATACGCACACGAATCCAATCCGGTTTACGCGGCATGGTTTCGGTAGGAATCACTTTAATTGGGATACGCGCAACCTTGTCGGCGCCGCGTTTCTTTTCCCCTTGGACAACTTTGTTTTTTTGCTCTGTGCTCATGGCAAACGAGTACCTAAATCTTGTATGCCATGATAAGGCAAACAGGTTGCTAATTGATCGACCAGCTTTTGGCCTACGACCTTAATATCTGGTTGCGGTGTAAATTCAGCCATTTGGGTCATGTTCATCCCCGCATAGCCACATGGGTTAATGCGTAAAAATGGCTCTAAATCCATGTCTACATTCAAGGCTAATCCGTGAAAACTATACCCTTTGCGTATGCGTAACCCTAATGAGGCAATCTTGCTTTCCCCAACGTAAACACCTGGGGCATCGGCTTTGGGATAGGCAGGAATATCATATTCTGCCAATAACTTCACCAAGCTGGTCTCGATAGCATCCACTAATGCACGCGGGCCAAAGTCCATGCGCTTAAGGTCCGCCATGATATAGGCGGTAATCTGGCCTGGACCGTGATAAGTCACCTGACCACCTCGATCTGCTTGCACCACGGGAATATCCCCGGTAAACAACAGATGCTCTGGTTTGCCAGCTTGCCCTTGAGTAAACACCTTTTGATGCTGAAGAATCCATACCTCGTCTTGGGTATCATCCGTGCGCTGCTCGGTGAACGCTTTCATGGCCTGCCAAACGGGCTCGTAAGGCTGCTCACCTTCTAAGTAACGCACACCCAGCTTCATTATAAGACCATCTTAATACGATCGTGACGGATAAAATCCTCATGTAGGTCTTTTAACTGCTGTTCTGAGGTGGCAGTGATAAAAAAGGTAATGGAAGTGAAGCGCCCATTGCTACTGTGGTTAATCTTTATACGTTCAACATCCACATCCGGCGCATGCACACGCATGATATCCACAACAAAGGATTCATAATCTTCCCCTGCTTCACCCAGCACTTTTACTGGGTAATTAGGACACGGGTATTCAATCTTAGGGGGTTCTGCTTTCTTGGCCATAAATACATCTAGAGATTGCCTGCTTCACCCCAATATGGATGCAAAACAGGCGATTGCAAGGACTTAACTGAATAAGGAGTAAAAGAACAACTTAATATAATCTAAAATTCGGGAGAAAAAGCCGGCTTCGTCGATGGCTTCTAGTGCGATAAGGGGTTTATCCATCAACACCTTGTCACCCAATGAAACCGTCATATGACCATATTCCATGCCCTTAATAACCGGCGCCTTGATCACATCATCAATGCTGTACTGCACATCTAAGTTGCCTTTTTGACCGCGCGGGATGGTAATGTAAGCACCGTCTTTGACCCCTAGGGCTAATTCATCTTGTTGACCCATCCATACTCTGTGATTTTGCAGCGTTTCTTGGGAGTCATACAATTTATGGCTTTCAAAATAACGGAAACCATAAGTCAGTAATTTTTGCGACTCACGAGCACGAGCACGTTCTGACTTAGCCCCCATCACCACCGAAATCAAACGCATGCCATCTTCTTCGGCACTGGATACTAAACAAAAACCCGCTTCATCCGTATGACCCGTTTTTAAACCATCGACGCGAGGGTCCCAGAACAACAATAAGTTGCGGTTTGATTGCTCAATATTGTTATAAGTGAATTTCTTCTCTTTATATAAAGGGTAATACTCTTTGTGATCAGAAATGATGTGTTTGGCTAGTTTAGATAAATCACGAGCAGTAGATGCATGGCCTTTAGCCGGTAAGCCCGTAGCATTTTTAAAACGGGTATTCACCATACCTAGCTGAGCTGCATATTGATTCATTACATCCACAAACGCCTCTTCGGTCCCGCTGATGTATTCAGCTAGTGCGATGCTGGCGTCGTTCCCTGATTGGATAATCACACCTTTTAACAAGTCACCCACTTTTACATAAGTGCCTTCGCGGATGAACATGCGCGAGCCTTCTGCTTTCCAAGCTTTTACACTGATACGAGTACGGTCATCTTCTTTGATATTTCCATAGGCCAATTCTTCCGTGACGATAAAGGTGGTCATCATCTTAGTTAAACTGGCTGGAGGTAGGACTTCATCAGCGTTGTGTTCAACTAATACTTCACCACTGTTGGCATCTAACAAGATATAAGAACTGGCTGCGAGAACCGGTGGTTGAGGAATGATACTCGGTGCTGCATGAGTGAAGGCAGCGAACAAAAACACTAAACAAAAAGTAAGTAATCGCATAAGACCAATTTTGAACCGTTGTGAAAGTTGTGCGGCATTGTAGCATGCCTGTAAAGATTGTTAAGGTCGCCTAAGGCTGGATCAAGGTGGAGTGAATCTTTTGTGCTTGTAATGTGCTCTGGATCGCTTCTACCTGATCAGGTGCCACCGGACCTATCCTGACTTTATGCAGAATTTTGCCATCATGAGTATCCTTGGTGATGTAGACAGGCTCATTGACAACTTGGGCGAGCTTTTGTTGCATCTTTTGTGCAGATGGCTCCACCGAAAATGCCGCCACTTGTATAAATTGATAATCACGCTCCTGTAAGGGTGGTGCAATCAAATCCACTTTCACATTGGCAGTGCCTTGCTTATCAAAGCCTAAGCGCACTGCAGCGGCATAAGAGAGATCAATCAAGCGATCGTCATGAAACGGACCACGATCATTCACCCGCACAATCAAGCTCTTATTGTTATCTAAATTCGTCACACGCACATAACTGGGAAGCGGTAATGATTTGTGGGCAGCGGAGAACTGATACACATCGAAGCGCTCACCATTACTGGTATCATGACCGTGAAATTTCTCGCCATACCAAGACGCAACACCTTCTTCGCTGTATTCCAGCAACCCTTTTTGCACCCGATAAGACTTACCCCATACCTCATATTCATCAGGATTACCGCGACGAGATAACGGCTCACGAATGGGCTTGGGTTCGGGTAGATTTAAAATGCTTTGTTGGAAGATAGGCGTGCTATCTACGCTTTGCTGATAGCGGGAGGTGGTACAGGCTTGCACCAAAAGTATGGAACATAAAATCGCGCAAGCCTGAGAACATTTCATAATGTATTTATTGTTTATTTTAATTTTTGACTAAATTCATACACGGCACGAGCATACATGCTGCTGCGGTTATAACGGGTAATCACATAAAAGTTTTTATACGCCAGCCAGTATTCTTGGCCATCTTCTAAATCAAAGCGAAATAATGCTGCGTCTTGATCTGGTACGTTCTTAGGTGCGTTAACGCCACGTTTTTTCCACTCACTGATTGTGGCTTTTAACGATAAGGTTTCATTGGCGTATTTGTCAGCATCCGCATTATGCAATGTCACAGAACTGGCAACCGGCTCTCCTTTTTGCCAACCATAGCGCTTGAAGTAATAGGCCACACTGGCAATGGCATCATCTTCGTTATTCCACAGATCTTTTTTGCCATCACCATCATAATCCACAGCATAACTAATATAGCTAGAAGGAATGAACTGTCCTAAGCCCATGGCACCGGCATAAGAGCCTTTAATTTCTAGTGGGTCAAGATTGTCGTCACGCACCATTAAAAAGTAGTTTTTCAGCTCACGATAAAAGAGAGATCGTTGTGGATAATCAAAACCTAGGGTGGCTAGAGCATCGATGACGCGGAAACTACCAGTATTTCGACCATAGTAGGTTTCCACCCCAATAATGGCAGCGATGATTTCGCGGGGTACACCGTATTTTTCTTCCACAGCATCGAATGTGGCTTTATGCGCTTTTAAGAAAGCCTTGCCGGCTTTTTCACGACCTTCGGTTAAAAAGATATCGCGGTATTCATGCCAAGGTTTTACTTTTTCTGCTGGACGCGAGATGGCTTCTAAAATGCTTTCTTTGCGTTCGGCCTGTGCCAAGGTGTCGCGGATAAACTTCGCATCATAGTTATGCTCTTGCACCATTTCTTGAATAAATGGCTCAAGCTTAGGGTGCTCACTGTAATTACTGGCAGAGACACTAAAACTACTCAACATGACAACTAAACTGGAAACTAACACTCTTGACCTCATAACTTAAATCCGACGATGCATATAAACAGACATAATCACACCAAATGCCGCCATCAGGGTAACAATGGACGTGCCACCATAACTGATTAACGGTAAAGGTACACCTACTACCGGCAATATCCCACTCACCATGCCGATATTAACAAACACATAAATGAAAAACGTGACGATCAACGCACCTGCAAACAATCGCGCGAAGGTATCTCGACCTCTGGAGGCCATATAAATCCCCCGCATGACGATACACATATATAACGCCAGCAAAATAAGCACGCCAATTAGCCCTTGTTCTTCAGCATAAACCGCAATAATAAAATCCGTATGCCGTTCAGGTAGAAACTCTAATTGGGATTGAGTTCCCTGCATCCAGCCTTTTCCTTCCAAGCCACCAGAGCCGATGGCGGTTTTACTTTGAATAATATTCCAACCAGAGCCTAATGGATCACTTTCAGGGTTTAAAAACGTTAACACACGCTGTTTTTGATAATCGTGCATCACGCCGTACCACATGACGGGGGCCACCGCCAAAATAGTCACAATAGCCAGTGCAATCCAGCGACTGGATAAGCCGGCAAACAATAACACCAACAACCCTGCTGCTGCGATTAATAAGGCGGTACCTAAATCGGGCTGCTTAAAAATAAGCAAGGCGGGTAAAAACACCAAGCCCAACACCACAGCAATCACTTTAACGCGAGGGGGCAATAATCGAGATGATAAATACCAAGCAACCATCATCGGAGTCACCAACTTCATAATCTCTGATGGTTGGAAACGAAACATTCCAAACACACTGAGCCAACGTTGAGCCCCTTTCGCCCCAACACCAATCAGCAAAACTAAAAGCAAAGCCGTAATCCCCACCACATACATCCAAGGGGCGGCCATTTGAAACCATCGCGGATCGATCTGAGCAATGACAAACATAATAAAAAAGCCCAAACCAAAATACACCATCTGACGATACACCATGCCCATGTTCTGGCCACTGGCGCTGTATAGAATAAACAATCCACCAGCGCACAAAATTAATAACAAGGACAGCATGGTTAAATCAATGTGCAACTTCTGCAAAATACTACGGCCACGCTGCATGCTGCCATCGTCAAGCTGACGAATAAAATCACCGGCCATGATGACCTCCTACTACAGCCTGCATGCGAGATAGGTTAAAACTCATACGCTATCCCCTTTGGCTCATCATCGTTCAAATAACGATCAATAACTTTACGCGAAATCGGTCCAGCGGTTTTACCTGCTGACTCTCCATTTTCAACCACAGTGGCCACCGCAATCTTAGGTGCTTCCACTGGAGCGAAACTGACAAACAATGCATGGTCTCGTTGTCGCTCAAGTAACGCTTCTGAGTCATATTCTTCGTTTTGCTTAATGCCCACGACCTGAGCCGTACCGGTTTTAGCGGCAAGGCGATAGGTTAATCCATGCTTTAAGGCTTTTGCTGTACCCAAATAATGCTGGATAACCCCTTCCATAGCGTGATTCATCTTATCCCAGTTCTCTGGATTCTTGATGACCACATCATCAGGGCGATCCTCTTCTTCCAATGGCACGCCATCAATGAGTTGTACTAATTTCGCTCGATGCCACTTACCTTTTGCCGCATATACATTAGTGGCAGTCGCCAACTGCAAAGGCGTTGCCAACATATACCCCTGACCTAATCCTAGGTTAAGGGTGTCACCTGCGTACCAAGAGCGTCCGCGATACGCTTTTTTCCATTCGCGATCCGGTAATAAAGCTGGCAATGCGTTTCCAATGTCCAATCCCGTATTCTTGCCAAAACCAAATTGCGATAAAAACGGATGCAGATTATCGATACCGGTACGGAACGACATTTCATAAAAATAGGTATCACAACTTTCGATGATGGCGTGACGTAAATCGATATGCTCACCATGACCTGTACGCTTCCAATCTCGGTATACCCGTTCGTCGTTTTCCAACATATACCAACCAGGATCTTTAATCTCTTCTTGCCAATTAGTCACGCCGTACTCTAAAAATGCTAAGCCGATGAATGGCTTCATGGTGGAGCCCGGTGGGTACTGACCGCGTGTTGCCCGGTCAAACAACGGAGTATCTAAAGAATCTCGCAAGGCGTTGTAATCTTTATAGCTGATGCCGTTCACAAATAAGTTGGGATCAAATGAGGGGCTGGATACCATGGCCAATACACCACCAGTTTCTGGGTCCATGGCCACTAACGACCCACGACGCCCAGCAAATTCCTCCATAGCCGTGCGCTGTAGACGTGCGTCTAGATTTAAAATTAAGTTCTTTCCGGGAATTGAACTCTGTTTTTCGAGTACTTTTAAAATGCGACCCTGAGCATTGGTTTCGACTTTCTGATAACCCACCTGCCCGTGAAGTTCTTTCTCGTAATATCGTTCTATGCCGATCTTACCGATGCGTCGCGTGGCTTTGTACTGAATAGGGTCTAGGCGTTTTTTCTCGGTTTCATTCATCTGCCCCACATATCCCAACACATGGGCAAAGTCTTCACCCATTGGATAGTGACGCACTAATTCGGCTTCTACCTGCACCCCCGGCAAGAAGTAGTTATTTACCATTAACTTGGCAATCTCTTCTTCTTCCAGGCGATACTTAAGTGGTATGGCTTCGTAAGGGCGACGATAGGACTTTAATTTTTTCTCGAAATTCTCTTGCTCTTCAGCAGACAACCCCACCAAGGTGTTAATCAGCTTCAGAGTACGAGACATATCCTTAACCCGCTCGGGAACCAAGGTTAAACTGTGGCTAGGCAGGTTTTCAGCCAATAACACACCATTACGGTCGAAAATCAAACCACGAATAGGCTCAACGGTTTTCAACTGCACACGGTTGTTTTCAGATTTGCTGGCGTACAGTTCGTACTGAGTGATTTGCAAAAAGACCATGCGCCCAGCTAAAACACACACTAGCACAAACACGAAAAGCGCAGCTAAATAAGCGCGCTTGGCGAAAATCTCTTTTTCTACTCGTGCGTCCTTTTGGTCAAAACTCATCAGGTGTTCACTTATGGCGCAGATAATGGCGTGTTTGCCATTTAGGCTTTTTTATTATTAAAAAACAAGTAGTTACTTTCGTACATGACCTTAGCACAAATGCATAAAGATGCGTGTTACGACTTTACTTGTGATAAGGGTGATTATTCAAGATCGTCCAAGCTCGATATAACTGCTCTGCTAACAAGATTCGCACCAAAGGGTGCGGTAACGTTAATGGAGATAATGACCATTTATATTTTGCTTTGTTCGAACATTCTTTACTTAAACCGTCCGGCCCACCAATTAACAAATCCACATCTTGGCCAATCATGCGCCAGTCCGTCAGTTGTTCCGCTAACACCTCAGTACTCCAAGGCTTGCCCAGCACTTCCAGTGCCACACATGTGTTTTGCGGTTTCATGGCCGCCATCATGGCTTGACCTTCTTTTTCTATGGCTTTAGCAACCGATTGGTTTTTACCCCTAGGACCCAGAGGCAACTCAACTAACTCTAGACGACAATCATTGGGCAGGCGTTTGGCATATTCATTAAAGCCTTGTTCAACCCAAGAGGGCATTTTGCCCCCTACGGCAAGAATTCGAATCTTCATGAATCTTATTGCGCCACTTGTGGCTCGCTCCACAAGCGTTCTAGGTCATAGTGCTCTCGGGCTTGGCTGGTCATCACGTGAACGATCACATCACCCAGGTCAATCAGCACCCAATCACTGTTACCGCGGCCTTCTGAACCCAGAGGCATATGGCCTGCTTCTTTGGATTTTTCAGAAACATTATCCGCAACGGCTTGAACGTGTCGGGAGGAAGTACCCGTGGCAATCACCATCATGTCGGTGACAGAAGTGCGATCCGTAACATCGATTGTCACGATGTCTTGTGCTTTCATATCTTCTAGTGCATTAATCACTAGTTCATTTAATGCTGCAGAATCCATTGATTTCAGTTTTTACCTCGGTAGAGCCCATGTTGCTCAATATAGTTCATAACAGGCTGTGGCACATGGTCACCCACAGATTCTTGTTTGTATAGAGCGTCTCGAATCTCCGTCGAAGACACTTCTACTGGCTCAAGTGCCAACTGTATAAAACAGCCTTTCGCCTGCTGTTTGAAAATTGTCTTGTCTTTGATTGCCGTTGCCGGCCAATCTTGGGTTTCACTCATATCCAGCGCGTCGGCTCCGCGATCAATCACAATCACGTTGGCCAATTCAAAGACTTTTTGCCAATGATACCAAGTGCGAATACTGCGTGCGGTATCCGTGCCAATCACCCAGCAAATATGCGCGTTTGCGCCTAACTCTTGGCGTAATTGTTTCAGTGTTTCTACAGTAAAGGTGGCACCATCACGCAGGGTTTCTCGTGCATCAACAGCCAGTCGGGCTTCCTGCTCCAATGCTAAAGACAACATAGCTAAGCGATGCTCAGCATTCGTTACCCCTTGCTTATGATAAGCATCACCGCAAGGCATCATATGTATACAGGAGTAATCCATCACCTCAGCAAGCTGGCGGGCACTTTTGATGTGCCCTGCATGCACAGGGTCAAACGTGCCACCCATGACGACATACGTATTGAGCGGCTTGGCGTCATCAGTGACGGATGTGACCATCACCTAATACCACCCACTTTTGTGAGGTTAAGCCGTCTAGCCCCACAGGACCGCGAGCATGGATTTTGTCAGTACTGATGCCGATCTCTGCACCTAGGCCGTATTCAAAACCATCGGCAAAACGGGTCGACGCATTCACCATAACGGAACTTGAATCCACTTGACGCAAGAATTGACGCGCCTTGGTGTAATTCTCAGTAATGATGCTATCGGTATGATGTGAGCCGTAACGGTTAATGTGCACAATGGCTTCATCCATATCCGCTACCACTTTCACCGCCAAAATCGGTGCAAGGTATTCGGTAGACCAATCTTCTTCGCTGGCCGCATTCATGCTACTGACGATATCGCGACTCACATCACAACCGCGTAATTCCACACCCAGCTCGCCATAAGCAGCCGCTAACTGTGGTAATACTTTTTGAGCCACGTCTGCATTAACCAACAAGGTTTCCATGGTGTTACAGGTGCCATAACGATGGGTCTTAGCATTAATGGCCACATTCACCGCTTTGCTTAAGTCTGCATCGCTATCAATGTAAACATGGCAAATCCCATCAAGGTGTTTAATCACGGTTACTTTGGCATCGCGACTGATTCGCTCGATCAAGCTTTTACCACCGCGAGGGACCACTACATCCACATATTCTTGCATGGTGATCAATTCACCCACGGCGGCACGGTCTGTGGTTTCCACCACTTGCACCACGTGTTCAGGTAAACCGGCGTCAGCTAGACCTGTGCGAATACATTGTGCCAAGGCTTGATTGGACTCTATGGCTTCACTACCACCACGTAAGATGGCCGCATTGCCTGATTTCAAACATAGGCTGGCCGCTTCGATGGTCACATTAGGACGGGATTCATAAATAATACCAATGACACCAAGCGGCACGCGCATCTTACCCACTTGAATACCACTTGGGCGGTAATCTAAATCAGTGATGCCACCTACAGGATCCGGTAGAGCGGCTACTTGATTTAAGCCTTCGATCATGCCGTCGATGCGAGCCGGCGTCAGCTCTAAACGATCCAATAATGCCGCATCCAAGCCATTCTCTTGGCCACGCTGCATATCTTTTTGATTGGCCGCGATTAGCGCGTCTCTTGCCGTTTCAATAGCTTGGGCAATGGCCAATAGGGCTTGGTTTTTCACGCCGCTATCTGCTTTTGCAATTTCAGCGCTTGCTGCACGGGCTTGTTGCCCCAATTGCAGCATATAAGCTGTTACATCCATCCGATCTACCTAATTGATACCGAGCTTGGCTATCTACCCAGTATTTGGGGCCAGCGGGTATGCTTGAAATAAAGTGGGCCATTATACCTGAACCTAGGCCTGACCCAAACTATGATTCTGAGTGCTAGTATTAAATAACGCTTCCTAGGTAAGATAAGCACCTAATATTGATCTCCAGAAGGACTCGGCTCTTGGCCCCAAAGGATCCCAATACCCTGCCCCAGATTTCCGTTAATCACATCCGCATCTTATTTTGCGGCATTGGTGCCAGTATTCTTGGGCTCACCTCTTATATGGATTATGCCGCATCTAGCCTGCTGCTTTCGGTTGCCACGCTGGCCCTAGCATTGGTTTTATTGATCAACGGCATCAACATGTATTTTTCCAAACAAGAATACGTGCACCATCATGTGGACGCCTTGTTCTTAATCCTACTGGCTTCGTTTTCATTATTTGCATCGGATGTAAAAGGTGAGCACAGCTATTGGTTATATTTTTATCCCATAGCGGCGTTCTTTTTATTCCCATTACGCACGGCCATTTGGTGTGTGCTCGCATACACCCCATTAGCGGCCTATATAATCTTTCAATACAGCCCGCCATTGCTGCAAGGACAAATTTGTTTCAGCTATGCCGCCATTGCCACAGTGGCTCTTTTTCTCGCCATGGTGAAATCCCGTACTAACCAGTTATTGGAGCCACTTATTAGTAGCGATGCCGAAACCGGCGCCCAGCTTGAGAAGTTTTTACGCCCCGCACTCAAAACTGAAATCAATCGTGCCGAACGTGAAGGCACGGGATTATTGTTGGTGTACATCAAACACCAAGCCAGTTCACAAAAAGGCGAGAAAACCGCACAACTTATCAAACAATGCGCGCAAGCCATTGCACAGTATTTGCGACCATTCGATCAGTATTATCGCCTGCAAAAAGATTCGTTTGCCATCATCATGCCCCACGCCAATTCCCAAGATGCGCTCGTTACAGTGAAGGAAATGATCACGCACATGCCTGCGGTGATACAAAGTACGATTCAAGTGGGATTTGCCAGTCTTAATGTGGATGACACGGAAGATACGTTAATCGAGCAAGCACTAAAGGGATTACGACATGTTTGATATCAGCATGGAGAAAGAACCTGCCCTCAGTTTGCTATACGCCTTACTGGCCGCAGCCATGAGTTTGCTGTGCATTAGCCATTATTTCTTTGGGCATTTTGATATTTTATTAATTCAATTGATGACCATCGCCATCTTGGTATTCACATCAGTATTTTTATTTTTGAATCGCAATCGCGCACTGAGCCAGTACATCAATTTACTCACGCTCACATCCATTGCGTTACTGGCTCAGTATCAGCTAACGTTTAATCCCACGCTCACGCTACACTGGATTTATACGTTCCCTGTATTAAGTTATTTTGCACTGCCTATTCGCTGGGCGTTTGCGTTGAACCTTACCGTCATGTTGTGCACCTTATCTCAATTGTTTTTCCTACTAGATTTTGAGCACACCATTCGTGCCTTATTTATTTATATGCTGATTGGTTTATGCTCACTATGTTATGCCTACGTGAATACACTAAAGCAAACCAATTTACTCAAGCTTGCCGTTACCGATTATCAATCCGGTGCGTATAACAGTCGTTATTTATTACACAAGTTGCATCAAGAGATCGCACGCAGCGAAACCACCAGCCGCACCTTGTCTATGTTGGCTATCACCATAGATGACTACCAACAAATACAAGACATTCACGGCAAGAATGTCAGCAGTAAACTTCTCAAATCCTTTCGCTATAAATTGATCGCCCTGCTACGTGCAGGAGATGACATATTTCATAATGGCAAAGGCACGTTTTATATTTTATTGCCCAACTGTTCTATGGAAGGAGGCATCGTTTTAAAAGAACGCCTATTAAAAGAAATGGAAGAAGAATACTGGGGCGATGTAGGCGACTTACAATTGAATGTGGGCTTAGCCAGCTTAAATCACAAAGAAAATGCTGCCAGCTTTTTACATCGCGCCAGTGGCTTTGTGCACAAACAACAACAAACCGCATTACGCTTAATGTCTTTTAACCACTAAACCATGCTTGACTCACTGCTGACTTATCTAAATCAAAACCCTGAATATATTTTCGTGGCCGCGTTTGCTGTGGCTTTGTGCGAATCATTAGCCGTGATCGGCGTTATTGTCCCGGGTGTTGGCATGATTACCGCCATCGCGATACTTGCAGGCAACTTACAATTAAGCATTGATGTTTTAGTTTTATCTGCCATTGCAGGCGCTTTTATAGGGGATGCGCTTAGCTATTACCTGGGTCGGTTTTTCCAGCCTCATTTACCTCATGTATGGCCATTTAAGCAACATCCCCATTGGATTGAATCAGGCACAAGTTTTTTTCAACGCCATGGCGGGAAGAGCATTTTCTTTGGGCGCTTCATCGGCCCCATTCGCCCGTTTATCCCTCTGGTGGCGGGCATGCTCAGCATGAAACAAAAGCCTTTTCTTGTTTTAAATTTTGCATCTGCGATTCTGTGGGGCATGGTGTACTTGATGCCAGCTTATTACTTAGGAGAAAGCATAAACCTGAACCATTTATTTAGTTGGCAGGGGATATTGGCACTCACTAGCATCAGTCTCGTGGCCATTTTCATTAGCTACCGCTTGAAACACACTTCGTCAAAGCAGCATAAATAAAAGACATAAAAAAAGGCCATGATTCCTTCATGGCCTTTTTACCTAGGGTACTACTATTTGTGCTCTTTTTAGCTTAGCCAAGCAGACTGAATACATTAGACTAACTGGCTTTAAGTAAAACGCGTTTATTCAATTAAGGATTATAGTTTAAGGTCACAAACTGACGGCTTACGTTGTTGGCACTGTCGTATGCGGCCACTTGCAACTGGTTTTCGCCACGACTCAAGCGTACAGCCACGGTAAAGTGCGTGGTGTAATCAAAATGACCAGGAAAGATATCACCATCGGCATTCACCACCTGAATCTTTTTCACACCCATACCTAAATCCAAGGCCATTCCACGTATGGCAACGATGCGTTCATTCACCGTCTCAGGCATTTCGATCAGTTCTAACACTGGGCCTTCCTTATCTGGAAAGCTGTTTTTATTATTGGGATTGGTGCCCGCTTGTAATTCTTCTGCGTTACTAAAGCCATCACCATCACTGTCATCGTCTTGGCTGTCGCCTAGGCCATCACCATCAACATCGGCACTTTCTTGCGCGTTACGTGGAAACGGGTCTTGCCAGTTGTTTACCCCATCCCCGTCCATATCCAAATCGTAACTATCGGGAATACCATCGCCATCTAAATCGGCAGGCTTGCTCTTAGCGTCTTGAGGATCGGTTTTTAGCAGACGTTCGTAACGGTCCGCAATGCCATCACCGTCACTATCGATATCTTTTGCTTGAGAATAAGAACTGAGGAGTCCAAGTGCGCCAAAACACACCAGAAATAAGGCGAATTTACCCATGAGCATGTACTTTTTTAATTATTATTTTGCGCAAGTCTACCCACAGACGGGGCAAATGTCATCAATAGCCCGCTTTACTTACGTCACTTTGTAGCGGCGAAGATTGATGGGATTGTAATCGAGCCAGTTCTAGTTTTCGGCTAGTAATGCACTCTTTATAGGCGTGACGTATGCGCTCTTGGGTTTCCCCAGGCTGCCCTTCCATACTCTGCAACCACTGCTCAAACAGCCAGATTTCACGTTCCAATTTATGGATATGCTCATCATTATTATTGTTATTCATAAGCAATTCTTTGTTGTTACATCCTAATTACGCAAGCATTGTATGGCCAGATGAAGATTAATCAACTGGCCTAGGCCTCCTTGGCCAACCTGCACTTATAATAAATTCTGATTACTGCCCTGGCGCCGGTAAGTCGCGAGAACATGGAATCCCACGATTTTTCGCATCCACTAACACGCCTGCTACCGCTTTACCCGATTCATTTTTCTGTGGGCGAATCAGCAAATAACCATCCACACAAAAAGCTTCTTTATTAGAGGCTTTTGGCGACACCTTGGTTGTACTGTTTACATCTAAGGATAAAAGTTTAAATGTATCAATGACGTTTTTATCTGATTCGTCTAAATGGTTGATGTAGCCTTTCATGTCCAACATCACAACCGAAACCACCATGGCCACAATCGCGCTGGCAATGGCCACTTTAATATCACGTTCGGTTAACTTCATAACCACTCCTACTGCTATTTTCTAATTAAATTATGTCGATTCGAAGTATGATCGATGACGATTTAAGGAAACTTACTCACCCCATAAGGGCATGATCTTTTGCTCAATACCTAGGTGGTTCAACATACGCGCCACCATAAAATCCACCAGATCTTCTATAGATTTAGGCTCATGATAAAACCCCGGGCTGGCGGGCATAATGGTCACACCCATGTTGGCAAGCTTAAGCATATTCTCAAGATGAATGGGACTGAATGGCGTTTCTCTTGGCACTAAGATTAATGGGCGCTTTTCTTTAATGGCCACATCGGCTGCGCGCTCTATCAAATTATTACTGGCGCCCATTGCAATGGCACTTAAGGTACCGGTTGAGCACGGACACACAATCATTGGGCCTTTGCGTCCTGAGCCACTGGCCACGGGAGCAAACCATTGCTCACGACCAAACACCTTGATTTGCCCCTCTTCGGCATGAAAATGGGCGGATAAATGTGCCTGCATTTTTTCCGGCGTGCCTGGTAATTTCAGCGTGGTTTCAGTGGCAAAGACCACTTGAGCCGCTTTGCTCACCATCACATACACAGGCCGTTTGGCGTCGATTAAACATTGCAATAGCCGAAGCGCATATGGCGCCCCCGAGGCACCGGTTATGGCGACGGTTATGGGTGCAAACTGTTCGTACTCAAACGCCATAATGATCCTTTAAAGCCTGAGCTAACTGTTGATGTATACCGGCAAAACCGCCGTTACTCATCAAGACAATAGCATCCCCAGACTTTGCATGTTCAACAAGGTGGGCGATTATAGCGTCTACCTCATCCATTAACAGTGCTGATTGACCTAATTGCTGACAACCATCAATCACAGGCTGCATATCCCAGTCCAACCCCTTAGGCTGAAACCAAATGCTGTCGTGTGCATTTTGCACAGATGCCGGCAAGGCTTGCTTATGCACACCCATGCGCATGGTATTGGATCTTGGTTCAATGACCGCCCAAATACGCTTAAAGCGACCGCTGTTTTTCACCCCAGCTAATGTGCTCTCAATGGCCGTTGGGTGATGGGCAAAGTCATCGTACACTTCAATGTTGTTAACATTACATACCAATTCCATGCGACGCTTAACACCTTCGAAACGATTTAACGCGGCTATGGCATCCTTAGGTAAAATCCCAACATGATAGGCCGCTGCAATACACACCAAGGCGTTTTTCACATTATGAATACCGGTTTGAGTCCAATTTACCTCACCCACCACCACATCTTTTTGTAACACCTTAAAATGTGAGCCGGATGGATCGATTAACTCATACTGCCAATCCACACCGATTTGCACTTGCGGTGTCCAGCAGCCTTTTTCTAGTGTGGCTTGAATATGCTGTTCATCGGCGGGAAAGATAATCTGACCATCTCCAGGAATCGTACGCACCAAATGATGGAATTGCGTTTTGATGGCTTCGATATCATTAAAAATATCCGCGTGATCAAATTCCAGATTATTCAGAATCACAGTGCGCCCATGGTAGTGAACAAACTTAGAACGCTTATCAAAAAACGCACTATCGTATTCATCCGCTTCCACCACAAAAAAATCGCTCTTACCCATGCGCGCCGACACACCAAAATTCTTTGGCACGCCACCAATTAAAAAGCCAGGTTCAAATCCGCAATCCTCTAACACCCAGGTCAACATACTGGTTGTGGTGGTCTTACCATGGGTACCCGCCACTGCCATCACCCACTTATCTTTTAAAATGTGATCCGCTAAATAAGCAGGGCCAGAGGTATAAGGAATTTGTTGATTGAGCACATATTCCACCGCCACATTCCCACGACTCATGGCATTACCAATCACCACAAGATCCGGCTTAGGTTGTAGATGAGATTCTTCAAAGCCTTGCATGATTTCAATACCCGCCTGCTCAAGCTGAGTACTCATGGGCGGGTAAACATTTTGATCCGAGCCCGTCACGCGATGCCCTTGTGCCACTGCCAATTGCGCTAACGAGCCCATAAAGGTGCCACAAATACCAAGAATATGAATATGCATAATGTCGAGATTGAACCTTATTTTTGTTGGGCCTATTTAAAACTAAAGCATGCTGAAAGAACAGCCACTAAACCCGGCACTCAGTGTTGATCAAATTTGAGCATTTGTACCAAGTTCTCCGAAATTTTCCATTATTTGACCCAAAATCGTGACATAAACCCAAACTTTACTTCCTTCAATCGCACTTTTTTAGCGCTTTTACATATATGTGCTACACCTTATGTATGGCCTCAGCCCCACTCAATGGCTGTTCTTTTATCAATAAAAAAGGATGAATTATGGCGATGAAACCGATTGCCTGCGCAACGATCCCCTTGTTATTGGCAGCGCTGCCAACTCAAGCGGTGACCCTTGAGCAGCTTAATAAGCAGGTTCAGCAAATGAACCAACGCATAGCCGAGCAAGATAATAAGTTTCGTATCAATGGCTTTGCCAGCTTTGGCATGGCCATTTCAGATGAAGAAATGGCTTATAACGGCGTCAATGATGAAATCACTTTCAATCGCTTCAGTAAAATGGGCGTACAGATGACCTTCAATCTTGATGACCGCAACAGCGTGGTCACTCAATTAGTATCTCGTGGCAATGAAAGCTGGAACACCACGGCTGAATGGGCGTATTTCAAACATGACTTTGGCGGTGGTTTGTCCGGTAAAATCGGTCGCATTCGTTTACCTGCATACCAGTTATCCGAATTTTTAGATGTGGGTTACGCTACTCCGTATGCGCAAGTACCAGCAGAAACCTATGACTCGTTAGATCCTTTCGCCAATATGGAAGGGATTGATTTGTCCTACTCCATGGATGTTGGTGATAACACCGCCACCTTCCAGTTTGTATATGGTCGCGCCAAAGATGATGAGTTTGACCTAAAGGATATCCTAGGTCTTAACGCCATCTACCAAGCAGAAGTTTGGAGTGCTCGCGTCGGTATTGCACAGGCTTCTGTCGATGTTGTTGAACCCGATGGTGCGGCTGCCATTACCGATGTTTATGGCGGCAAAGCAACCGGTATCGACGGGACATTCGCAAGCTTAGGCTTCACTTATGATCCTGGTACATTGTATTTCACTACAGAGTTCACTCGACTCGAAGCGAAA
Source organism: Gammaproteobacteria bacterium (assembly GCA_013373125.1). GTDB lineage: Bacteria > Pseudomonadota > Gammaproteobacteria > Pseudomonadales > Oceanobacteraceae > Bermanella. The sequence continues at coordinate 19,175 of JABXIK010000006.1, forward strand.
GGTGAAGTAGTGGATGCTGACGCACTCTATGCAACTGTTGGCTATCGCATGGGAAGAATGATGCCATTCTTTACTTATGCAACCGCCGAGTCTCAAGATGATGATGAACGCTCAGCACAAGCCGCCGCAGACAACCTAACTGGCGGTAATCCATCCTTACTACCTGCAAGCGCTCAGCAAGCCATTGCAGGTGTTCAAGCAGCTAGTGATCGAAATACTCAACGTATCGGCCTTGGCTTACGCTATGACATCGCATCAGGCACCGCACTAAAAGTGCAATTCGATATGATCGAAGTGAAAGATGACAAATCAGGGTTATTTGACGACACCGCATGGGCAACCAACGTCCTAACCAGTGCTGAAAACCCCGACAAAGCGAACATCCTAACCATTTCCATTGACACAGTATTTTAAGGGAGGAGACGATTATGAAAAATTTATCATATAAATTGTTAACGGCTCTAACCTTAGCCGGCTTTATGGCAATTGCCCAAGCGGGCCCTGTGGTCGTGGTAGGCAAAGGTAGCCCAATCGGTGCATCTAATGAAAGTGATGTAGTAAAAGCCTTTTTAGGTAAAAAGAAAGATCTCGGTGGCGTCTCTGTGGTGCCTGTGGATCAAACCGAAGGCAATCCTGCTCGCAACGATTTTTACGCCAATGTGGTGAAAAAATCCGAAGCACAACTGAAGTCCTATTGGTCTCGCTTGATCTTCACAGGTAAAGGCCAAGCCCCACAAGTAGTGGGCGGCGACGGTGAAGTGAAAAACATGGTGGCCAGTAATCCAAACATCATCGGCTACATTGATGAAAGTGCGGTGGATGGCTCTGTTAAGGTAATTTATAAACCTTAGTATTTACCAAAACTCACCAAAATAAAAACCAGGCTTTTGCCTGGTTTTTATTGTTTATATACGACGTATACAAGCTTTAACTACGAGAAAACAAACTCAGCCTTTCATTAAAAAGTAGATCAAAATGATCAAGCCCAAAGCCTCAATCGCACTTAACACCTGCCAAAATCGAACTGGGTTACGTTGAGATAGGGGGACAAACTCTGTTTGAGTGTATTTACTATTTGGCCGCTGCAAATCAAAAATGAATTCTGACATAGCCTGTTGACGAGACTCAGGCAAAGGCGATAACGCTGTACGTAGTGCATTATCCATCCACACGGGTACCATGGGATTATAAGTTAACGCTGAGCGATAACGTAAACTGGAAATCTTCCGCTGATCTTTGAGTTTTTCTAATTGCTCACCAAAGGGTAATTGTCCCGTGAGCATTTCATAAACCACCAGGGCTAAACTGAATAAATCACTTTTCTTGGTTTTACGCAGCCGAAATCGTGTTTCGGGCGCACTATAAACTGCGGTTCCCAGTGCTTGCTCTCGCTCAAACGGGGTATCAATTTCCTCAACACCCGCTGCATAACACGAGCCGAAATCAATTATTTTTGGGATGCCTTCACGGGTTAATAAAATGTTATCCGGCTTAATGTCTTGGTGCAGAATGTCCTTTCGATGCAAGGCTCGAATACCTCTGCTTATGAGTTCAGCTAACCGTACGACTTCACTGATATCGGGCTTAGGATTTTCTTTAACCCACTGCTCAAGGGTGAGTCCATCCACATACTCCATTAAGGTGTACAGCGCGGACTTCTTTTCTTTTTCAATGACTTTAACAACGTAAGGGCTATCAATGCGCTTTCCAATCCATTGCTCCAATACAAAGCGTTCGATATAAGCTGGATCATCCTCAAAGTTTGCAGAAGGCGTTTTCATAATAAAACGCTGATCACTTGCATCCTTTACCAAATACACTTCACTGCGAGAGCTTGCATGCAGTTGCTTGAGTACAGTTAGACCATCTAAACTTTGGCCAATATTCAAAGGTGGGGGAAACGGTAAATCACTGAGTTTTTGATAAATCTCTTGATTATTCGCATCCGGTAACGCATCCACGCGCACAATCTGGCAACTAATATTATCGTCACTGCCTTGCTCTAACGCTTGATGGATTAATCGCTCACAACTGTGATTTAAGTCCGTGCTATTTTGAATCTCATGTTGAATATCTTTTGCGCACACAAATTCATGTAACCCATCTGTACTTAAGAAAAACACATCCCCTGTTTCCACTTCAAATTGCTGAAAGTCCATTTCCAGATGGTTATCCATGCCCATAGCACGGGACAGATAAACCGTATCTTGGTTCATATGAATGGAGTGATCTGTGGTTAAGCACTCAAACGTTTCACCACGCAGACGATAAATCCGTGTATCACCAATATGAAAAATATAGGCGGTTTGGGATTTGATGATCAACGCACTTAATGTACTCACATGCCCTTTAATTTGGCTTTGACCGACCAACCAGCGGTTCAGCGCCAATACAATTTTTTGCCCAGCGGTTTTTACCGACCAAGCATCGGGCGTCGCAAAGTAGTCACTAATGAAATTACGCACACACATTTCGCTGGCTTCTTTGCCAGCTTCTGCTGCGCTCACGCCATCAGCGATGACGGCCACAGCGCCTTTTAACGTGAGTGCAGGCTGATCAGGAATACGCACACCAATGCAATCTTCATTGCTGGCTTTCATTCCTGCTCGGCTTAATTGCCCGACACTTAATACTAATTGTGATTGAAGATGCACACTTACCTCAAAACGAAAAAAGGCAACTCTGATTAAAACAGAAAAAGACATCTGCATTAACTAGAGTTGCCTTAAGATTCTAAGTACCTACTTTGCAACGGTTAGGCACTTAGACTCTTAAGCTTGTCAATCAATGAATTTATGAACCCACTTGAATTAATTCAACGCTGCCATCTTCGTTCACTTCAGCCACATGGCCTTTTGGCTCTTCGATAAATTGCACCGCCACAAAACAAACCGCTGCACAGCAAGCAATGACGATAAAGAAGGTACTGTAATCCACAAACGATAACACGGTTAAGAAAATCACAGCACCCACATTACCATATGCTCCAGTCATACCTGCAATCTGACCTGTCATGCTGCGCTTCACTAATGGCACCATTGCAAACACGGCACCTTCACCAGCTTGTACGAAGAAAGAACAGCACATGGTGGCAATGACCGCCAACGGGATCCACCAAGTACCTTCGATCTGACTCAGTACAAGATAGCCCACAGTTAAACCACAAATCAGAATAGATAACGTTTTACGACGACCAAACTTATCGCTTAACCAACCTCCACCAGGACGAGCCGCCAAATTCATAAAGGCAAAACCAGATGCTAATAAACCAGCAGTGACCGCAGACAAACCTTCAAATGTTTCCATGAAATACAATGGCAACATAGACACAACTGCAAGCTCAGAACCAAAGGTCACGAAGTAAGCCAGTTGTAAAATCGCCACTTGTTTAAACTTATATTGTTGTAACTCAGGCACAGGTTGAGAAAGATGCTCTTTATTGGCAGACAGAATTTGTTTGGTTTGTACGAAGAACAACACGACCAAGCCCACATAGATGGCCTCAGCTGCGAACTCACTCAACAATCCTAAATTCACTGGAGATAACTTCCAAGTCAAAACCCCAAGGGCAATGTACATAGGAATATTCATCGCAAGATAGAAGTACAAATCTTTCTTGTTACTAACTTGCAGGCCACCTGATTTTTTCGGTTTGAAATATGTAGAGCCTTTAGGCGTGTTACGAGCAACTTTGTAAAATACCAAACCATATAAAAATGCAACTAAAGCCGTGCTCAGTAACGCATAACGCCAGCCATCTTCACCACCAAATAACAAAGCAACCGTAGGCAATAGCATAGCCGCTGCTGCGGAACCAAAATTACCCCAACCGCCATAAATGCCTTCAGCAACACCCACTTCTTTCGCTGGGAACCACTCACCCACCAAGCGAATACCAATCACAAAGCCAGCACCCACAAAGCCCATTAAGAAGCGGAATAACGCCAACTGCTCATAGGTTTGAGACAGCGCAAACGCGGTACACAGCACCCCAGTCATTAATAACAAACCGGCATAGACATGACGTGGACCAAATTTATCCACCAACATACCAATGATGATACGAGCAGGAATGGTCAATGCCACGTTTAGAATTAACAAGGCTTTCACCTCTTGAGAGGTAAGATCGAATGCTTCCTTAATGAACCCCATCAATGGCGCATGGTTGAACCACACCACGAAGGTTAAAAAGAAAGCAAACCAGCTGACGTGCAACATCTTTATCTTAGGTTCTTTCACCTTCAATAAATTTAATCCGACTTCCGACATGTACTGCTCCTAAATTGGGTAAGGTTTCAATTTCAATTCCCCTATTGAGCAGGCTTCATGCCAAATCGAATAAAGCCCCTAAAATCCCCAAAAATACGAAAAAAGTGCACAAATTGTCTGACAATTAATCTTATAAAGCCCAAAAACCACCATATTTGAGCACCATTTAAATCTCACAAGCCCTTTATAGGTGCATTGGGCGCGCACCAAAAATACAAGGTTATTTATTAACCCGCCCCGTTTTAGATCTTGAATTTCGCACCATGTTGTTAACTTTTTTAAAAAGCACAACAAATCCTGAATCAGCTTTGTGCACAAATCCGAATTTTAAATATCTTTCAACAAAAAAATCTCGTTGGCATATGCGTTGCTCTAACCGGTTATCGATCGAAATTTTAACTCGCAGTAAAAATTAACCACTACCTATATAAAAGGGATATACACCATGAAAAAAACATTACTTGCTACCAGCATTTCTGCAATTGCATTAAGCTCAGCTTTAAATGTTCAAGCACAAAGTTTTGATGAGTTTGTAAAGGGATCAGAGCTGGATTTGAATTTCCGTTTTCGTACGGAATCGGTAGACACTGACAACACAAAAGACACGGCACTGGCCAACACATTAAAGTCTCGACTCACGTTTAAATCTGCCCAATACGCCGGTGTGTCTGTATTAATTGAAGGCGATAACGTTTTCCAATTGAATGATGAATTCAACGACAAAGAAAACGGCAACACTGAATACAATGTAGTGTTAGATCAAGAAACCACTCAACTCAACCAAGCCTATGTGCAATTTGTAGGTGCTGACTCCACCATCAAAGCTGGTAACCAACGCATCGTGCTTGATAACCAACGACATGTAGGTGGTGTGGCTTTCCGTCAAGATGAAGCGACGTTTGATGCGGTTTCCATCACTAACCAATCTATTGCTGGTACCACAATTTTTGCAGCGGTAGCTAACAACCGCAATTCCATCACTAACGACAACACCGAAGAAAGCATTGTATTAGTGAACGCGAAATACGCTTACACCAAAGATCTTTCCGCTAGCGCCTTCTATTATGGCATCACAGATGTAGGCACACCGGATTCAGGCGTGGACCTTGATACCTTTGGTGTTCGCTCAGTGGGTAGCATCAATGGTATTAGCTTCGAAGCCGAGCTGGCTTCACAAAATAAAACAACAGATGCCGGCGGTGATTTCACCTCTCTTTATTATCACATCAACGCTGGTAAATCCTTCGGCAGTGTAAAAGCGACTCTAGGCTATGAATTATTTGGCAGTGACAGTGGTGACGCTGCGTTTGCGACACCACTGGGTACCAATCATAAATTCTTTGGCTGGAGCGATGTGTTCTTAACTGGCGCTGGCAATACCGGCCTACAAGACATTTACGCCAGTGCGGTTACCACGGTTTCTGGTGTGAAAGTGGTCGGTCAATTCCACAATTTCTCATCTGATGAAGGCAGCGAAAATCTAGGTAACGAATTTGGTTTCATGGTGAATAAAAACTTTGGTGACTACGGCGCCAACCTAAAGGTGGCTCAATACCTTGCATCCAGTGTAGCTGAAAACAACGGTCTTGCGGATACTACCAAGGTTTGGTTCACCGCCAGCGCTAAATTTTAATTAGCCATTTGAGTGGTGCTCGGCACCACTCAAATTTCTATCTTACAGCTACCCTTCCCTTTCATTTTTTAAAAGGATATTAGAATGAAAACCTTCATTTTAATTTTCGCTTTAATGGCAAGCTCACTATCAATACCCAGCTTTGCCGAAATCAACAGCTTATCCCAAGCCATTAACGAATCCGGACGCTTACGCATGCTCAGCCAACGCATGGCAAAAGCGTATTTACTAAAAGCCATGGATATCCAGCCGGATAAAGCCCATGCACAATTTCTTGCCAGCTTTAACAAATTTGAAGCCAACCTATCAGACTTACACCAATTCTCCACTGAACTGGGCTCTCCCATCAGTATCGAAACCAGCTTAAAAACCATTAACCAAGAATGGCAGTCGTATAAATCTGAGCTGCATAAAGATCCGACACAATTTAGTGCCGCTAATATCCTATCTCTAAGTGATAAAACGTTATTGGCCTGTGAAACACTCGTGAGCGAATTAGAAAAAGCCGCCGAACGCGACAGTGCCCGCTGGGTCAATCTTTCTGGCCGTCAACGCATGCTCAGCCAGCGCATCGCAAAACTCTACAGTGCCATCAGCTTATCTGGTGATATTGCACGCTATGACAGTGGTTTAAAGCAAGCCATACATGAGTTTGATTTAGCGTTAGAAGAACTCATGCACAGCCCTGATAACACCCATTATGTGAATCACAAGCTAAAGAAAGTCGCCACACAATGGAATTTCTCTAAGCAAGGTTTCAAATTATTAGATAAAGGCAGCAGCACGCCTTTAGTGATTTCCATGACCACAGAAACCATCCTTAAACAGATGAATGACATCACCGCGTTGTATGAAGAAATAGACAAAAATAAAAAACAATTAGCGGCCAGCTGATGGCCTCAACAATCGCACCAAGAGTGAACACCAGTCTCTTGGTGCTGCGCACCAATATAAACCACAAATCGTGCAAACTGACTTTCTGCGTGCACAATTATCGCCACAGAAACCATAAAACCCTTTAAAAACAATAACTTAAGATATTGGCACAGCCGTTGCTAAACACTAAGCAAATACGAACTTGCCCGCCCATTGATTCGGCATGGAGAGAGACATGACTAACAAACAAAACCTCATCGTGATTGGTAACGGCATGGTGGGCCACAAATTTTTAGAAAGCTTGGTTGAACTAGAACAAGCACAAAACTACAACATCACTGTGCTGTGTGAAGAACCTCGTCCTGCGTACGATCGCGTTTATTTATCGTCTTACTTCTCTGGTAAAACCGCTGACGATTTAAGTTTGGTAAGCGAAGGTTTTTTTGAAGCAAACAACATTGACTTAAAACTTAACTGCAAAGCACAAAGCATTGATCGCACCGCCAAAAGCGTCACCACAGAATCCGGTGAAACCCTAAGCTATGACAAATTAATTCTAGCAACTGGTTCATTCCCATTTGTGCCTCCGGTTCCAGGACATGAACGTGATAACTGCCTTGTGTATCGCACCATTGAAGATTTAGAAGCCATTACCGCCGGTGCGAAAAATTCAAAAGTAGGCGTGGTAGTCGGTGGTGGCCTATTAGGCTTAGAAGCCGCTAAAGCACTTAAAGATTTAGGTTTAGAAACTCATGTTGTGGAATTCGCGCCGCGCTTAATGGCAGTACAAGTGGATGAAGCCGGTGGCGCGCTGCTTAAAACCAAAATTGAAGAATTAGGTGTGAGGGTTCACACCAACAAAAACACGCAAAATATTACCGACGGCGACACCTGCCAGCACAAAATGGAATTCGCTGATGGCGAAAGCCTAGAAACCGATTTAATTTTATTCAGCGCCGGTATTCGTCCACAAGACGCCATTGCTCGCGAATGCCAATTAGAATTGGGCCCTCGCGGTGGTATCCAGATTAATAATCACTGCCAAACGTCTGATGAAAATATTTACGCCATTGGTGAATGTGCGCTATGGGGCGGCATGATTTACGGTTTAGTGGCCCCTGGCTACAACATGGCTAAAGTAGCGGCTCAGCATTTATCTCAATGTGGCGATGCCACGTTTGAAGGCGCAGACATGAGTACCAAGCTTAAACTCATGGGTGTTGACGTAGCGTCTATCGGCGATTGCCATGCTCGCACGGAAGGCGCATTAAGTTATGCCTATACCGATGAAGTGAATCAGGTTTACAAAAAAATTGTCGTCAGTGCCGATAAAAAATTATTGCTCGGTGCCGTAATGATTGGTGACGCCGAAGATTACGGCAACCTATTACAAATGGCGTTAAACAATATCGAATTACCTGCCAGCCCAGAAGCGCTCATTCTGCCATCGTTAGATGGTGCCGCGAAACCTGTGCTCGGCCCAGACGCTCTGCCAGACACCGCACAGATTTGCTCTTGCTATGACGTTTCCAAGGGTGCCATTTGTTGTAGCGTACAAGACGGTGCACAAACCATTGGCGATGTAAAAGCCATTACCAAGGCCGGTACCGGTTGTGGTGGTTGTACCGCGCTTGTGACGCAAGTGATGAATAACGAACTCACTAAACTGGGTGTCGAAGTGAACACAGATATTTGTGAACACTTTGCTTATACCCGCCAAGATCTTTACAACATCATTCGCATCGAAGGCATTAAATCGTTTGCCGAACTGATCAACAAACATGGCAAAGGGCATGGTTGTGAAATTTGTAAACCGGCAGTGGGCTCTATGCTGGCTTCTTGCTGGAACGAATACGTATTGGATGACAAACACATTGGCTTACAAGACACCAATGACATCTTTTTAGGCAACATGCAAAAAGACGGCACTTACTCTGTGGTGCCACGTGTTCCGGGGGGGGAGATCACACCTGAGGGCTTAATCGTTATTGGTCAAATTGCTAAAGACTATGGCCTGTACACAAAAATAACCGGTGGCCAACGCATCGATTTATTTGGTGCACAACTGCATCAGTTACCGGATATCTGGCGTCGTCTCGTGGATGCAGGTTTTGAAACCGGCCACGCTTACGGTAAGTCACTGCGTACCGTTAAATCTTGCGTCGGCTCCACCTGGTGTCGTTACGGTGTCGATGACTCGGTGGGTTTAGCCATCGAGTTAGAAAACCGCTACAAGGGTTTACGCTCGCCACACAAAATTAAATTTGCTGTATCCGGTTGTACCCGTGAATGTGCCGAAGCTCAATCCAAAGACGTGGGTGTTATTGCAACTGAAAATGGTTGGAATCTATACGTATGTGGTAACGGTGGTATGAAGCCCCGCCACACAGATTTATTAGCCCAAGGCTTAGATAAAGAAACCTTAATTAAATACATCGATCGCTTCTTAATGTTCTATGTGAAAACGGCCGATCGTCTACAACGTACCAGTGTTTGGATGGACAACCTAGAAGGCGGCTTAGATTACTTAAAACAAGTGGTACTAGAAGACAGCTTAGGCATGGCTGAAGAATTGGAAACCCAAATGGCAGCAGTTGTGGGTACGTATCAATGCGAATGGAAAACCACCATTGAGTCACCAGAAAAACTGAAACGCTTTAGTCATTTCATCAACGCCGATCAGCCAGATGACAATGTGCAGTTTGTGAAAGAACGCGGACAAATTCGCCCAGCGAATGAAAACGAGCGAATCAACAAAGACAACCTAATTGCCATTAGTTAAGGATTAATCATGAGTAACTTTATCGACGTATGCGCATTAGACGATATTAATCTGGATACAGGTGTCTGTGCGTTAGTTAACAACGAACAAGTGGCGATCTTTCGCCCAGCTGCCAGCGGCACTTTATTCGCGATCAATAACTATGATCCCATTGGCAAAGCCAACGTTCTAAGCCGTGGCTTGATCAGCGACGTGAAAGGTCACTTAACCGTGGCCAGCCCGTTATACAAACAACATTACCGTTTAGATAACGGTGAATGTTTAGAAGATGAAAACGTGCGCGTGACAACCTACCAAACCAAGGTAGAAAACAATCGCGTACTGGTGGCTGTGTAAACAGCCATAACCGACTTAAACAATGCGGCGTTTTACATAAGCCCTTTGGCAAAACGTAAAATTAAGCATCGCTTAAGGTAGAGACCCCTTTTGGGCCGTCGTTTGCCTAATCCGACGGCCCCTTTTTTCTGCCTTACATTGAATCCCTAACAAAGAGCAAACCATGACAGCCAAATTAGTGATTATTGGCAACGGTATGGCCGGCGCCAAGTTATTAGAAGAGTTAACGGCCAACGATCATGCCTACGACATTACGGTATTCGGTAATGAGCCTTACGGTAATTACAATCGCATCATGCTGTCTCCTTTGTTAGCCGGTGAGAAAACCATTAATGACATCATGATTTTTGATCGCCCTTGGTATGAGCAACATGGCATTTCGTTGCAAGCAGGTGAAGACAAAACCGTGGTGAAAATTGATCGACTTCGCAAACGTGTGATTACCAAGGACGGCGAGATCACCCCTTATGATCGACTGGTGATTGCCACTGGTTCCAACCCTTTCATGCTACCCATTGAAGGCGCTGACCTGGATGGCGTCATGAGCTTTCGCGATATTCGTGACGTAGAGAATATGATCTCTCTATCTAAGCGTCATAAAAAAGCTGTGGTCATCGGCGCAGGTTTATTAGGTTTAGAAGCCGCAATGGGATTAACCGATCGCGGCATGGATGTGACGGTCGTGCATAACACCAACATTCCATTAAACCGCCAACTGGATGAAGAAGCCGGTTCATTATTACAACACGCATTAGAAACCCGTGGGCTGAACTTTAAAATGAACGCCAGCACATTAGCGTTAAAAGGCCAGGAACGTGTGGAAAAAATTTGCTTTGCCGATGGCAGCGAATTAGAAGCAGACATGGTCGTCATGGCTATTGGCATTCGCCCTAACATTCAATTGGCACAAGATTGCGGATTATATTGTCAAAACGGCATTGTGGTTAGCGATACGCTACAAACCTATGATCCAAGTATTTATGCTCTGGGTGAATGCATTGAGCACAGAGGTGAAACCTTTGGATTAGTGGCCCCTCTTTATGATCAAGCCAAGGTACTGGCCAATCATTTAAGCGAGCACGGTGTGGCGCAGTTTCAAACCTTACCAACGGCGACAAAATTAAAAGTCACTGGCATTCATTTATTTTCTGTGGGTAATTTTTTAGGCACAGACACCAGCGAATCCATTATCTACCGTCATTCGCAACAAGGCGTATATAAGAAAATTGTAATCGAAGACAACCAAATCATTGGCGCGGTATTATACGGGGACACCCAAGAAGGGCCGTTTTATCATGAGTTATTGGATCAACAAATGGACATCCGCCCTATTCGCCCCTATTTAATGTTTGGCCAAGCGCTATGCGAAGCACAAAGCGAGATCATGACTTCGACCACACAAAACAACACTGAGGTCGCAGCATGAATGTGATTGCCAAGTCTTTAGGCTCAAGCACACACACCAAACATACTACTTGCGCTTACTGTGGCGTGGGTTGTGGTATTGAAGCCAGCATCAACGAAAAAGATCGCAGCATTAAAGTAAATGGATTAGCTGAGCATCCTGCCAACCTTGGTCGCCTATGCTCTAAAGGCAGTGCGTTAGATCAAACCATCTCGCTTAACGAGCGCCTTCTCGAACCTAAAATCAATAATGAAACCGTCTCATGGGATGCAGCCTTAGATAAAGTAGCAAACGGCTTCAAAAATATTATTGAACAACATGGCCCTGATGCGGTGGCGTTTTATGTTTCCGGACAATTACTCACCGAAGACTATTACGTCGCCAACAAATTAATGAAGGGCTACATCGGCAGTGCGAATATCGATACCAATTCGCGCTTATGCATGTCTTCTTCTGTGGTTGGTCATAAACGTGCCTTTGGTACCGACACGGTTCCAGGTTGCTATGATGATTTTGAACACGCCGAACTTATTACACTGGTTGGATCTAACACCGCCTGGTGTCACCCGGTTTTATTTCAACGCATTAAAAAATACAAAGAAAACAATCCTCATGTAAAAGTGGTGGTGGTTGATCCACGTCGCACCCAAACCTGTGACATCGCAGATTTACATCTACCCATTAATTTAGGCACAGACGTGTGGCTGTTTAATGGTTTGCTGAATGCTCTAAACCTGCAAAATAAAATTCATTCGGATTATGTACAGCAACACTGCGACGGCTTAGACGACGCACTGGCGCAAGCACAAAAAAGCGCCGGAGATATGGCCACACTGGCAAACAACTTAGGCGTGAATATCGATGACTTAACTCAGTTTTATAACTGGTTTTGCCAAACCGAAAAAAGCGTCACCTTATATAGCCAAGGAGTGAACCAATCCAGTTCCGGCAGCGATAAAGTAAACAGCATTCTTAACTGCCATCTAGCAACAGGCCGCATTGGTAAGCCGGGCATGGGGCCGTTTTCCATGACAGGACAACCCAATGCCATGGGCGGTCGTGAAGTAGGTGGTCTTGCCAACACATTAGCGGCCCACATGGATTTTACGGAAGATAACGTCCAGCGCGTGCAACGTTTTTGGCAAGCGCCTAACATGGCAACGCAAAACGGCTTAATGGCCGTGGATATGTTTAACGCCATCGAATCTGGAAAAATTAAAGCCGTTTGGGTCATGGCCACCAACCCAGTGGTGAGTTTGCCCAATGCCGATCAAGTCAAACGCGCATTAGAAAAATGCGAGTTAGTCGTCATCAGTGATTGCATAGATCAAACCGATACTGGAGATTTTGCTCATGTGAAATTACCGGCCACAGGCTGGAGCGAAAAAGACGGCACCGTGACCAACAGTGAACGTCGCATCAGCCGACAGCGCAGTTTATTTCCTCCTGCATGCCACGCCATGCACGACTGGCAAATTATTTGTGAAGTGGCCAAGCGCATGGGCTTTCACGATGCTTTCAACTATCAAACCCAAGCGGATATTTTCCGTGAACATGCCGCGCTTTCTGGCTTTGAAAACTCAAGTGCGGCTAATCACAAATTACGTGACTTCGATATCAGCGCGTTTGCCCAATTAAGCAATGACGAGTACGAGCATTTGCAGCCCATTCAATGGCCAGTGAATAACGATTTTCCTAATGGTCGTGATCGCTTTTTTGCCAACGGTGAATTTTTTACTGAAAATCGCAAAGCCAAACTCTTAGCCATTGAACCTAAATTGCCGAAAAACTTACCCAGCAATGATTATCCACTGCGCTTAAATACAGGCCGCATTCGCGATCAATGGCACACCATGACGCGCACTGCATTGGCTGCACAGCTTAATCAACACATCAGTCAACCTTATGTAGAAATGCATGCCGATGATGCCAAACAGCACAAACTGTTAGAGGGCGAACTGGTACGTGTACACAGCAAGTGGGGAGAAATGCTGGCTCCGGTGACGATTAATTCTCAGCTTAAATCCGGTGACATTTTTGTGCCCATGCACTGGACAGCAAAACTGTCACGCACGGGTCGTGTTAACCCTGTTGTCAACCCAGAGGTGGACCCATTTAGTAAACAACCGGAAAGCAAACACACTCCCGTACAGGTAAGCCCTTATCAAGCCGCTTGGTTTGGCTTTGTATTAAGCCGCGAAGAAGTCACCTGGCCAGAATGCGATTACGTGGTGAGTGCCAAGGGCTCATCCCATACTCGCTTAGAACTCGCCCACAGCAAAACGTTAAACAACCCCATTCAAACCATGTTGCAATGGCTCGGGTTTGAGAATGAACAGGCTTTGCAAGCACAAAACCTTGAACTATTAAGCTTTGAAGACCCTGCATTAAGCACATATCGCATTGCCTTGATCGACAACAACAAGCAATTACATGCCGTGGCCATGTTGGCGCCAGATACACAATTGCCTGAGCGCACTTGGCTTGCCAGTCAGTTTGCACAACCTGAACTGAATGATCGCGCTCGCATGGCATTACTAAGCGGTTACGCTCCCGCGGGTGAGGACATTGGCCGTATTGTCTGCGCCTGCTTTAGCGTGGGAGAAAACACCATCGCCAAAGCGGTAAAAAAAGGTTGCTGCTCCCCTCAATTGGTAGGAGAAAAGCTCAAAGCCGGCACCAACTGTGGCAGCTGTGTCCCTGAAATCAAGGCGATCATCGCTAATGGCTAGGATTTAGGTGGCATTTCTCAACTAGCCCTAGTGGTTCTAGGGCTGTATAATCCGCCCACCATTTTCTATCCACCTGATCGACTATAGGATTCCCCATGAATTTTGATCAAATCCCAGTGGGCAAAGACGCTCCAGATGACATCTACGTAGCCATTGAGATTCCAGCGAACTCTAGCCCTATTAAGTACGAAATCGACAAAGACATGGGCGGCGCATTAATGGTTGACCGTTTCATGGCTACCCCAATGTTCTACCCAGCGAACTACGGTTTCATCAACAAAACCCTAGCGGATGACGGTGATGCCTTAGACGTTTTAGTTATTACTCCTTACCCAGTACAAGCGGGCTCAGTTATCCGTTGTCGTCCTGTTGGCGTTCTAAACATGACCGACGAAGCGGGTGAAGATGCTAAGTTACTTGCGGTTCCACACAGCAAGCTAACTAAGATGTATGACGACATCAAAGACATCAACGATGTACCACAACTACTTCGTAACCAAATCGCTCACTTCTTCGAGAACTACAAAGATCTAGAAGATGGCAAGTGGGTGAAAGTAGACGGTTGGGGCGATGCCGATGAAGCTCGTCGCGCCATCGTTGGTGGCATTGCTGCATACGAAGCTGCTAAATAATTCATCCTTGCTGATGATAAAAAAGCCCGCACATTAGCGGGCTTTTTTGTGTCTATTGAAAAGCAAGCAAATCGCAACTTTCTACATTTCTTGGAGAACTACAAAGACCTTGAAGACGGCAAGTGAGGGAAAGTAGACGGTTGGGGCGATGCCGATGAAGCTCGTCGCGCCATCGTTGGTGACATTGCTGCATACAACGCTGATAAATAATTCATCCTTGTGGTGATAAAAAAAGCCCGCACTTTAGCGGGCTTTTTTGTGTCTGCTACATCGAGTAATACTATTTTGCTGTAGGCCCTTGAGGGTATTGCGGCTCCCCTTGATCTAACTGCAACCAGCTAGCCTTAGCTTCACAATAAATTTGAAAACTGGGTTTTGGAATATGCCCATGTGTGACGGTTCCCACACGAATTCTCACTTGTTCTGGCATGTCCGTTCGCTGGCTATAAATAGGGCTGCCACATTGACTGCAAAAATATCGAAACTTGTTTGAGCTGGACTCATAAGCAGACAACTTATCTTGCCCTTGAGTAATCTTAAATTGACGCCCATCTACCGGAGCGTTGGTGACAAATGCCGTACCTTGCGCCCGTTTACACTGATCACAGTGACACACGGCCAGCACATCTAATTCACCATTCAATTCATACTGAACATCACCACACAAGCATGCGCCTTTTATCATGTCGCCTCCTTTACCCTGTCACTAAATAAACCTTTCACCATGCTAAGACATTGTGGTGGCAAAAAGCCATGGTCCTTTGTATGGTCTTAATAAAAAAGGATACCTCGTATGGCATATGATGAAGGTTTGGCACAGCGAATAGAAGAGTACTTTGGTGATCGTGCCGATGTAGATGTTAAAAAAATGTTTGGCGGTCTGTGCTTTATGCTCAATCAACACATGTGCTGCGGGATCGTCAAAGATCAACTCATGGCAAGAGTGGGCGCCGAGGCCTATGAAGCGTGTTTACAGCACGCCCATACACAAGAAATGGACTTCACAGGTAAGGCCATGAAAGGCATGGTATATGTGAATCCAGAGGGCATCAGTGAAGATCATGACCTACACTTTTGGATACAGCTTTGTGAACAGTTCGTACTGACACTGCCACCTAAGCCGCCCAAGAGAAA
>JABXIK010000149.1 GCA_013373125.1 Gammaproteobacteria bacterium
CGATGCACGTATTGAACAAGTCACCGGCTTACCCATGCTAAGTATCAAGCCGGATAAAATTGCACTGGCCCAATACGGTTTAAGTTTAAACGACTTACAACAAACATTAACTGCAGCGATTGCCGGTGAATCCTCAGGCTTAATATTTGAAGGCGACCGTCGCTTCAACATAGTGGTGCGCCTACCTGAGCAATTGCGCAACAACATTCAAGAACTGAATAAACTGCCCATTGCATTAAGTGCAACCCATAACAACACTGACTATGTTCCGCTTAATGAAGTGGCAAAGATTGTGTTAACACCCCAACCCAATCAAATCAGCCGAGAACAAGGTAAGCGTCGCATCATTGTCAGTAGCAATATTCGTGGCGAAGACTTAGGCAGTTTTGTTAGCAACGCACAGCAGGCCATCGAAAATAATGTGCAGCTTCCATCAGGCTACTGGTTAGAATTTGCCGGCACCTATGAGCAACTACAATCCGCCAGCAAACGCTTAAGCATAGTGGTACCGCTCACATTAGCCGTGATTTTATTATTACTGGTTATGGCGTTCAGCTCATTAAAAGATGCACTGATTATTTTTAGCGCGATACCGTTTGCACTCACAGGGGGAGTGCTGTCTCTTTGGCTAACCGGTATGCCATTATCCATTTCCGCATCCGTGGGCTTTATCGCCTTAAGCGGCATTGCCGTGTTGAATGGTTTGGTCATGCTGTCGTTTATTCGTCAGCGCTTTTTAGAGTTTGGCAGTCTGCATCAGGCCATTATGCAAGGGGCTGTGATTCGCTTACGCCCTGTACTCATGACCGCACTGGTGGCCAGTTTAGGTTTTATACCCATGGCATTAAACACAGGCACAGGAGCAGAAGTTCAGCGGCCGTTAGCCACTGTGGTTATTGGCGGGATTGTGTCGTCCACGGTTTTAACCTTGTTTGTGTTACCCATCTTGTATGCATGGGTACACTCTAAGAAAAGTTGAAGTCATAAAAACAAAAAAGCCGAGCATTGCTCGGCTTTTTTCTAGGCTTAATTTTCAACTTAAAAACGAGCCACTAGGTCAACTCCAATAATGGTCACTTCATCATCAACATCAACTGGAGCATCGATACCATTATTAAAAGAACCTCCACCAAAACTCTTACCCAACGAAAATGACATTGTATATTCTGGTGCTAAATTTAATGCGACCACAGCCTCAAAACCGATCGTGGCATCACTTTCAAGAGTAGTATTAGTATTCACAAATTCTGTATCATCAATGATTGAAACACTTACATTTGCAATAAAATCGATCGTATCGTCCGATTTAATTTTCAAACTATTTGATATGGAAAATCCACTACCACCCTCAATATCATCTGTATCTGCCAGCTTGGTATAGGCAATCACAAATTCATTGTAGTTTTTACTAGATATATCACTTGTTTGAAATGCTGCAGATAATTGCGTGATGCTTCGAATTTCATCTTCATTATCTCCACGAAGATGACTTAAAACAAAAGCTCTATTTTTTTGATTAGATGATTTATTAATGATACCCAAATCAACCCCATATACTGTGATTGCATTTGAATCATCACCACTGATTTTTTGTACATTGAAACCAAATAGCGGTGTGATGCCATTAACAGTGTCATGTGCAAATAAACCAAAAAAGTTCGTCGAATCTGCAGAGCTATTATATGTAATATTTGCACCAGAGCTGGAATCTGTATATTTAGTTTTTGAATCTAACTGAGTTGTCTCTGCTTTGAACCACATATCACCAGATTGGATCTCAGTTGTAAGCTGTGGCGCGGCAAAAGCGGGCAAAGAACAAAAAGAAAGAACTAAAGGTAAGCGTTTAATCATTTATATTCCCTTAATGATTATTAAACTGGGTCGCCAGCATACAATAAAATGATTTTTTTACTAGGCTATTCCCCTTATTCACTAAAAGCTTTTTCAATTATTCGCTACACTTACTGCAATCATGTGATTTAAGGCCACCTCATGCTAACCAATGCCCTCATCTATCTTTTTGCTGCCGTCATTTCAGTGCCCATTGCCAAACGTTTAGGTCTTGGCTCGGTACTGGGTTATCTCATTGCCGGCGTATTGATTGGGCCATTTGTGTTTCATTTAGTCGGTGATCAAACCGACGTCATGCACTTTGCCGAATTTGGTGTGGTGATGATGTTATTTCTAGTGGGGTTAGAACTGCGCCCATCCCGTTTATGGCAAATGCGCCGCCCCATCTTAGGCCTTGGGGGATTACAGGTCGTCATCACCGCCTTGGTTATTTGGGGATTAATTGCAGGCTTTAGTGATTACCCTTGGCAGGTGAGTTTAGCCATCGGCTTAACCTTGGCATTATCTTCTACAGCCATCGTATTGCAGTCATTAACCGAGAGAGGCTTATTAAAAACCCAAGCCGGTGCCAATAGTTTTTCGGTTTTGTTATTTCAAGATATTGCGGTTATTCCCATCTTGGCGTTATTACCGCTTCTGGCCATAGGTGAGATTACCCATGCCCAGAATGATCATGGCAGTTTAATCGCACACCTGCCTAACTGGGCGCAAGTGATGATCTCCACCGCCACCATTGTGGCCATTGTGTTAGGCGGCAAATATTTAGCCGCTCCCTTCTTTCGCTTTATTGCAGAGACACGCTTGAGGGAAATCTTCACCGCCTTCGCATTATTCATCGTGGTGGCCATTACGGTACTCATGCAAGCCATTGGTTTGTCGCCGGCATTAGGCTCATTTTTAGCCGGTGTGGTATTAGCGGATAACGAATTTCGCCATGAACTGGAAGTGGATATCGAACCCTTTAAAGGTTTATTACTAGGATTATTTTTTATCACCGTGGGCGCCAGCATTGATTTTCAATTACTGTTTGATCAACCGATGTTTATTGGTTTATCGGTATTCGCCTTAATCTTGGTGAAGCTTGTGGTATTAGCCGGCATTGCTCGGGTTTCCAGTATGAGCAAATCTCAAGGGATTTTATTTACTCTGGCCCTTGCCCAAGGGGGTGAGTTTGCCTTTGTGCTTGCCAGCAGTGCCCGCCAGTTTGCGGTATTTGATGATGCATTGGTCAACCTACTTACCGTGATAGTCGCTCTCTCTATGCTGGTTTCGCCTTTATTGTTGGTGGCGTATGAGGTTTATTTCTCCCGTAAAGACCAACAAGCCTTACCCGAACAAGATACCGATATTGAAAGCACGGAGCATGTGATCCTCGCAGGATACGGTCGCTTCGGCCAGATCATAGGACGCTTGCTTATTGCACAAGGCTTTAAGCTGACTATCTTGGATCACAGCCCTGGTCAGGTGGATTTAGTGCGCCGCTTTGGCAACAAGGTGTATTACGGGGATGCTGCTCGACGTGACTTATTAGAAGCCGCAGGCGCCCATGACGCTA
Organism: Gammaproteobacteria bacterium; assembly: GCA_013373125.1. Classification (GTDB taxonomy): domain Bacteria; phylum Pseudomonadota; class Gammaproteobacteria; order Pseudomonadales; family Oceanobacteraceae; genus Bermanella. Next base: position 3,407 of record JABXIK010000149.1, read on the forward strand.
AGTTATTAATCATTGCCGTGGATGAGCCGGAAAAAACCATGGAGATTATCCACACCGCACAAAAGCATTTCCCTCATTTGAAATTACTAGCCCGCGCCATTGATCGTCGCCACGCTTATGAGCTGATTCAAGCGAATATACACGGCATGCGCCGCGAGACCTTTGATTCTGCTCTACACTTAGGCGTAGACGCTCTACAGTTATTGGGTATTAGCGAAGCAGAAGCCAAGCATGCAGGTAGCGTCTTTGAAGAACACGACGACGAAGTATTACGCAAATTGGCTGAGGTTTGGGGTGACGATCAACGTTATGGCATGGCTGTACAGAAAGGCTTACAGGAATTGAAGCAAGTCTTACAAGATGAAGCCAATGAACGCCAAGCGCAAAAAAACGAGAATTCTTGAGGGATTATTCGATTTTGATTCGGTAAAAATCTCAAAAATCAATACCCACTAGGCCTAATAGCCAGCACAAAAAATCTACACCAGAATGGGAAATACAATAAAGCAGAATTGCATTCACCCATTCTAATGATAAGAAAGGTCGAACATGACAGCACAAAGATGTCCGGCGTACTACAGCGCTACCGTAAAGCAAGACAGTGACTACCCAGAACTCGAAGGGGATGTGCGCGTCGATGTAGCCATCGTGGGTGGTGGATTCACAGGTATCAATACCGCATTAGAATTAGCCGAGCGCGGGTTGAAAGTGGCCGTCATCGAAGCGAAAAAAGTCGCTTGGGGCGCCACTGGTCGTAACGGCGGCCAAGTCACCGGCAGCTTGTCTGGTGATGAAGCCATGCGTAAACAAATGCGCAAGACACTGGGTGCGGATGTGGATGATTTCATTTGGCATTTGCGCTGGCATGGCCACGACATCATCAAAAACCGCATCGAAAAATACGCCATCGATTGTGATTTAAAATTTGGCCATCTACATACGGCCTACAAAGCCAGTCACCTACCTGAATTACGCGCTAACTACCAAGAATGTCTCGATCATGGCATGGAAGAGCATGTTGAATTTGTTGAACGTGATCGTGTGGGCGAGTTCCTAGAAACCGATATTTACCATGGCGGCATCTACAACAAAAAGAACATGCACCTACACAGCTTAAACTTATGTTTAGGTGAAGCTCGTGCTGCAGAATCCCTAGGCACCCTGATTTTTGAAAACAGCGAAGTCATCGACATTGATCACGGTGACAATAAAGCCGGCAAGCCTGCCAAAGTATTTACTAAAAAAGGTAGCGTTACCGCCAACACAGTATTACTAGCTGGTAACGCCTACCACAGGTTAGAGCGCTTAAAAATGAGCGGTAAAATCTTCCCTGCCGCCGGCGGTTTGGTAGTAACCGAACCTTTAAGCGAAGAAGTGGCCAATTTCATCAACCCGAAAGATGTGGCGGTGTATGATTGTCGTTTCGTATTAGATTATTACCGCTTAACCGCAGACAAACGTTTACTGTTTGGTGGTGGTGCCAACTACTCAGGCCGTGAAAGCCGCGACATTGATGCCGAATTACGCCCAGCGTTAGAAAAAACTTTCCCACGCTTAAAAGGTGTGAAAATGGATTTCCAATGGTCGGGCATGATGGGGATTGTCATCAATCGAATTCCGCAATTAGGCAAGCTGTCGGATAACGTATTCTACGCGCAAGGCTATTCAGGTCACGGCATTGCATTAACGCATATTGTGAGTGAAATCATGGCCAATGCCATCACCGGTCAAATGAAAGACTTTGATACGTTTGCAAACTGTAAACATATTCGTTTGCCTGGTAGCGAATGGATTGGTAATCAATTCCTAGCCTTAGGTATGTGGTATTACCTACTGCTAGAAAAACTGCGTTAATCATTAATACGTAGCATTTATAAAAAAGGTGGGCTTGTCCCACCTTTTTTATGGATTGCATGTAAATGTACGCATCTTAGATCATGGCTATGCACTTTCTTCCATTCATATGCCTCACACTTTTACCTACAGATGTTTGACCTCATCTAAAAACTTAGTAATAGTCAGTTGATCAAACAGTCTATGGTCTGCCTATGCCGAGTTTTCAACACAACAATGTCAGCTTTCATTATGAAGAAATGGGCAGCGGTGAACCCATTATCGCCTTGCATGGTCTTGCACAACACAGTGCTTATTGGATGCAAACCGGCGTAGTGGAAAAACTAAGTGAGACCTATCGTGTTATCGCGTTGGATATTCGTGGCCATGGCCTTACGCAAATTGACGGCGAACCAAAAGGCTATGACATTGATACGTGCATCGAAGACGTGAACGCACTGGCGGCACATTTAGGCCTCGATCAATTCCATTTAATGGGGCACAGTACCGGCGGCATGATCGCTGTACGTTACGCCATGAAATACGCCATCGATCCAAGTAACATCAAACAAAACCGTCTGCTTTCTTTAATACTTTGCAACACCAGCTCCTCTACTCAATTTAGTAATCTGCCAGATAGTGCCAATAAGATTGCCATTAACATGTTAGCCGGCAGCTTTGAAACCTTCAGCTGGCCCATGATCATTCAGGGTTTAAAACTGAATTCAGGCCCTCTCTTCGCTGGCATCGCAGCAGCCGAGAATAAAGACGAATTATTCAAACAAGCCCTGCACCTAATGGAGGCCGGCAATGGACAATCCATTGGTGCATTTGTACGTCATTTTTATAATGACAGTGACCCGCGCATTGAAGGCTTAAAGCAAATCATTTGCCCAACTCTAGTCATCACCGCAGAGCTGGATCATATTTTTTGTAAAACCAGTCAATTATTTTTACAACATATACAGAAAGTGAGTCACACACACCATCCAAGTGCCGGACATATGACAGCATTAGAATGCCCAGATTGGCTAGCGGCAGAGGTCTTAGGGTTTCTGCGCACAGCCACCTCCTAAGGATTGAGACGCCTTAACACTTGTCTAAATCGAGCCTTGATAGGTACAAACTCAAGGCCTCAAATTCTTGCGAACCGACGAAAATCAACTTTACTGTGTAGATGGATTAATGTTTTTTCAGGCCCTATGCCATGATCTCTCTGAACAGTCTCAAGCTCAAAACCCTTATTGCAGGCACAATGGTTATTGCACTTTTCTTGACCATTTCCATTAGCTCTTTCATCAATATCAATCAATTCTCGAACATGTTCTATGAAGTCACGGAGAATGAGCATCTACCCAACGTGGCCGAGCGAGCAAAAGCACAAATTAACGCCAGTTTAAAAACCCCTATCGCATTATCGAAAGGCATTGCACAAAACCATTACATTCAGCAGTGGATTTTAAACGGCGAGGATAGCGCCGGCATTGAAGACTTAAAGCGCTATGGTGATCGCTTTATGAAAGATGAAGGCGCATCCGCTTTCTTTTGGGTCTCCCTACCAAGTAACAGTTACTACACCCAAGAAGGGTTATTCAAAAAAGTGTCGCGTAATGTTGAGCGGGATAGCTGGTTCTATGGCACCATAGATTCAGGTACCGAGTTAGCATTAAACCTAGATGTGGCAGAGTCAGGTGGCGCACTCACTGTATATGTAAACGTCTTAGCAAAAAGTCCATCTGGTCGTGCTCTAGGCGTGGCAGGCTTAGGTTATGACGTCAGTGATATTGTGAAATTAGTTAACGCTACCCAAGTGGGTGAAAACGGTTATATGTTTTTATTAGACGGCTCTGGCAGAATTACCGCCCACCGTAATCGAGACTTACTTAACCAACCTATTACTGAGTTGCCTGCTTTTTCTCGCGTGAGTAACGCCGTTAAAACGAGCTCTGGTGAATTTACGCTATTAAACGAAGAAATTAACGGCGAAGATGCCTATGTCGCTATTACCGAACTCGAAGAGCTAGGTTGGAAATTAGTCACCATTCTACCAAAATCTGAAATTACCGATAAAGTGAATGCCATTGTTCGACTTTCTGTGATTTTAGCCATCGTACTCGCGGTTATTTTTATTCTATTGGCACTGTATATGGCACAACGTGTAAGCCGCTCTATTACCCAAGTAGGTGATGAATTACATACCATGGCCAAATCCGGAGGCGATCTCAGCAAACGTTTAAATACCAAACATAAAAATGAACTGGGATACCTAGCCAGTGGCTTTAATGCAATACTGGGTAAATTCTCTGATTTGGTAAAAGAAATAAAAGAAGCAGAGTCCGCTATTAACCATGGTGTGAATAATTTAAAACGCACCTCCCATGCATCACTAGAAGATGCTGAAAGCCAACAAGGGCAAACCGAAATGGTGGCATCGGCCATTACAGAAATGGGACAAACCATCAGTGAAGTTTCGTCCATCGCACAACAAACCGCAGACGATACATCCAGTGCTGTAACCGATACCCATGAAACCAATGACGTCATGGTAAAACTTTCTAATACCATGACAGAACTTGCTAACTCAATGAAGCAAAGCGAAGCAACGATATCAGAATTAGCCGGTCAAGCAGAATCCATTAACACCGTCGTGGATGTGATCAACAGTATTTCTGAACAAACGAATTTACTTGCGTTAAATGCAGCCATCGAAGCGGCCCGCGCCGGTGAACAAGGACGTGGTTTTGCGGTAGTGGCCGATGAAGTGCGCACCCTTGCCAGTCGCACGCAAGATTCGACCCAAGAAATTCGCGGACAAATTGAGCAGCTACAAACCGCAGCCAATAGCAGTTTGAAATCCATCCAAGTGGGTACACGCAGCAGCTTAGAATTAGCGGAAATGGCCGAATCCGCCTCGGCCTCATTGAGCACCATTCGAAACCGTTTTGATACCATTAGTGATGGCAACCATCAAGTGGCCGCCGCTACCGAAGAGCAAGCCTCCGTGGTAGATCACATTAATGAGTCGGCACAAAATATTTCTACCATGTCCAGTAACATACTAGAAAGCTGTCGCAGTCAATTATCTGAAATCGATACCCTAAACGCCCGCGCACAACACATGGGCAGCATCATTCGACAGTTTAAAGTGTGATGTATAAACAACGATAAAACTTATAAACAATAAAAAGGGCAACCCAGTTGCCCTTTTTTATTTAAAATACTGAAAATTTAATATCAAAAATCACAAACCTGATGACACCATGTGTTTAATCTTTTCTGCCTTTTCAAAATGATCTAATTCATGGATTTCGATCCACCAACGGGCTGCTTCCATTAATACCTCGGGCTGATCATTCTTATTTTTGAAAAACGCATAAAACGACACCCCAACATCCGCTCCTTTCTTTTCAATCTTTTGATCACACACTTGGATGATTTTTTCTCTAAGGGATGCGCGCATGAATAACTTAACCGATTATCATAAAAGCCATCATGATAAAGCACGCTAAAAATAAAACCTATATTAATTAACTCATTGCCTGTACGGATTGCAGTAAACGACTGGCACGCTCTGCTAAACCGGGTGGGTTTTGTGCTGACATGCTGCCATTGGCAAAAACCACATTACTCTCTTGCGAAACCACCGATTGACTGGCATTCACCAACCATAGGTTGGCACTGTCCACAGATTGGCCGCCCTGTATTTTTTGCTGCCACTGTTCATGCAACGCAGCTAATTTGGCAAAGGTTTGCGCCATCTGTGCGCGAACCAAGCCTTGTTGTAAGTCGGAATCTTTAAACAAAGCCTCAATCTGCGACTTTTGCGGATGATCATTCGCCACACTGACACTACCATCTTGATTCACCTGAAGCTCGATGGGTTGATCCGTATCGATGCCCGCCAATTGCAATGCTTTATTAAACTGTTCTTCAAATTGACGAATGTCATTAGGACCGGGCAAACTCAGCGGCGGAAAATCTAATAAGCTCATCGTCTCTTGTAGTTTATCATGGCGCTCAATGGCATCCGCTACTTGTTGCGCATCGGCATGGTATGCATCTTTTGCCGCCTGCGGCGATGATTGACCGCTTTTTTCAGTTGCCGAATCCACCGCCTCAATAGCCGAAATGGGCGTAACGCTAGTAGGTTTCACTTCCATAATGATTCACTCAAATCGATCAGCGATGGATGAATCATAGAAAGAGCAAGAAGTAGTCCAGTTAAGTTTGTAATCGGTGTGGGTGTTGAGAATCGAGATAGGTTTAATGCCTCAATAACCGGCGCAGCTTTGCTGCGTCCGGCGCCGTAGGCGCGCAGTTGATTGACTTGTTATGTATTGAAGCCTACGCACCTTTGCTTAACCCTAGATATGCAATGTATAAGCCTAGTAACGAGACACCGAACCCCCACAACCACTTCCAATGAGTCAAATAAAATTCAACGAATGAGTGAGCAATATCCGAAGTCCAGTGCCTATCGGTATAAATTCCAACCATCTGCGGATCGTCGTACGTTTTAATTTCTCCGTCGTACCAGTCTTTTATCTTCTTTAACATGACAACCCTTTATATCCCCGCAGACACATAATTTAAAAATAACAGGGTCTCGTTATTTCCAATCAAGGGGTCCAATCAAGGGGTCACAATCAAGGGGTCAGAGTACTTGAAATATCGTCGCTATAAAAGAATCAAATGCTTATCGGGTACGGGGCACCCTCCTACAAGCAATATCGTTTCAGAACCAACGGGCAACCAAGCCCGAACCGATAACATATTGCGCCATTTATTCACGGCAACAACTAATATCTAATTCAATATACGAAATGCCTGCCGTGGATAGTTAGGCGCGAAGCAGGGTCCGGGATGCAATCCCGAGAAGAAAAAACCGTGCTGGCTTTAATTATCCAAAATACGAAATTCAGATAATTATCGCTATCAGTAAAACGCACTTGCGCTTCTATATGGCCACCCTTCGACTACGCTCGTTCCTGACTACTCAGGGCGAACGGTTTTAATGAACAACCGTTTATCGGGCGCGGGGCACCCTACTACAGCAATGTTGTTTCAGTACAAACGGGCAATCAATCACAAATCGATCACACACAAGGCAGACTCCTAAAAAATCGCAGTCTAAAATCAATCCACATGAATCGCCTTTAGCTCTACATATTCATGCAAACCTTCATCCCCAAACTCACGGCCATTACCACTTTGCTTCATTCCACCAAATGGCGCTTCTATGTTGTAGCTGCCGCCGTTCACATACACCATGCCCGCATCCAATTGCTTAGCAATTTCAAATCCTAGGGTTTTGTCTTTGGCATACACAGCTGCGGCTAATCCATAAACCGTATCGTTAGCCACTTCGATGGCTTGCTCTATATTGTCGACCGCAATAATACAAATCACTGGGCCAAAAATTTCCTCGCGAGCAATGGTCATGTTGTTGTTCACGTCGGCAAAGATAGTCGGTTGCACATAAAACCCCTTGGTGATGCCAGCAGGTTTTTCTAATCCGCCTGTCACTAAGGTGGCCCCTTCTTCGATACCTATTTTAATATAATTTAAGACACGCTCTTGTTGTGCTTGCGTCACCATGGGCCCCATGAACGCATCATCACCACTGCCCACCACAACCGCTTCGGCTTTTTGCTTGGCAAGGGCGATGACGTCTTGCACCACGTCTTTGTGTACGATCCAACGACTATATGCAGTACAGGTTTGCCCTGTGTTGATCATCACATCATTGATGCCGTATTCCACCGCTGCATTCACATCACAACCGGTATCAATCACCAATGGGGATTTGCCACCTAATTCTTGCACCACACGTTTTACATTTTGTGCCGCATTTTGTGCGATATGAATGCCCGCACGGGTGGAGCCGGTAAATGAGATTAAACGAATATCCGGATGACTCGATAATGCCACACCCACTTCTGGACCATAACCTGGGACTAAATTAAACACACCAGCTGGCAAACCAATTTCGTCACAGGCTTTCGCTACGAAAAAATCTTGCAGTGAAGTTTGCTCCGATGGTTTCACTACCATGGTACAACCCGCTGCTAATGCCGGTGCCATTTTGCCCACCAATTGGTTTAACGGATAATTCCACGGGCTAATCAAGGCACACACACCGATAGGTTGTTTAATCACTTGTGCGTTGCCTATGGTTTTCACTTCATCCATTAATGCCGTGCGCGATACATAGGTTTCTAAAATATCGATTTGATCATCCGCTTGCACTTCACCTGCAAGATGCAACGGCATGCCCATGGCGATGCTCATGGAGTGGGCCAGCTCGTCACGGTATTCGCGTAATTTATCCACTAACGTTTGAATCATGTTGGCGCGATACTCGCTGGATGTTTTTGACCAGGTTTTAAACGCTACCTGTGCCGCTTTTACCGCTGTATCCACATCGGCTTGCGTACCCATTACCACTTTGGCGCATACTTCTTCAGTTGCGGGATTCACCACTGAAAACAGTTGATTACCAGAAGATGCAACCCACTGGCCATCGATGTACAACTTTGAATAATCCATTGTCCGTCCTCTTTATTTTTACTCTTTATTTTTACTCTTTATTTTAAAATATGGTTAAGACAAATGCTTAAGATAAAAAGCCTTCTAAAATATCGCACAGCTTGCTCACTAATTTACGCTTCCATTTTGGTGAACTGAGATCCGCCAGCACTTTATCTTCATAAATTAACATGAGGTTAGTGGCTTTATACGTGATCCAGCGTAATGGTTCTGGCTCCCACTGTCGCAATGCCGATAACGGCTTATTGTTTAACACCCAAGGTTGGCGCGTGTGTAAGGTATCTTTATTTAAAATCAAATCCGCTAATGTACGTCCTGCTAAATTTGTCGCCCCCACACCTTCGCCCACATAACCACCAGAAAGGGCGATACGATTTTTTCGATCACACAACATGTGTGGATGAAAGCGGCGTGGCAATGCCAAGTTGCCGCCCCAAGCGTGAGTGATTTTTACATCTTTTAATTGCGGGAAACATTCCTGCATTAAATATAAACGCACGGCCATTTCTTTTTCAGTTAGGGTGACATCTGGGCGCAAGCGTCCGCCAAAGTTATAGCCACCACGCGCTCCAAACACCAAGCGATTATCGGCACTGCGTTGACCATAGCTCACTAAACGGGAGGACTCACTGAACGCTTGGCCTTTGTCTAAACCAATGCTTTGCCACATTTCTTCGCTTAATGGCTCAGTGGCGATGATCATGCTGTGTACCGCCAATTGATATTTATCCATGGGCTTTAATAAACTGCCATAAGCTTCTACCGCAGGTACCACCCATTGTGCGTTCACTGAATGTTCAGCTGTGGTCACTTGGCCGCTTTGCCAGGTTTTAACCGGCGTGTTCTCAAAAATCTGTACGCCCTTTTGCTCCAACACTTGCGCCAAGCCTTTTGCCAATTTAGCCGGCTGAATAGTGGCCACATGGGGGCTGTATAACGCCCCTTTGGCTTTATCCATTTTGAGTTGTTGTTGCAGCTGGGTTTCATTAAGCCAGCGGAAATCATCGTCGCTGTAATCGTCTTGCTTGTGTTGCGCCAATTGCTTATGGATGTTCTCCACTTGTTCTGGATAGCGTGACGCACAATACAACACCCCACCCTTTCTTAAATCGCATTGGATATTTTCATGTGCGCATACGCGGGCCACTTCATCGGGAATATCGTGAATCAAATGATGGCTGGCCAAGCGATCTTCTTTTGCAAGTGGGCGCAATAAATCATCGGCGCCGGCGATTTCCCCCATAAGCCAACCACCATTACGACCGGAGGCTCCATAGCCCACTTGCTTGGCTTCTAAAATGGCAATGGATAATTCAGGCTGTGCTTGGTTTAAATAATACGCGGTCCATAAACCGGTGAAGCCCGCCCCAATGATGACAACATCCACATCTAAGTCGTGCTGTAAGCTTGGGCGAACGGGATAATGGGAAACTTGTTCCATCCATAAACTGATCATGGCACTACCTATTATGTAATCTCTTGCGCCACTGTAACAAAGCTTAGTGGTGAAAACCTAGCTGCGTGCACGGGCGGAAATTTGCTTCCAGTATTGTTTGGGGGTTTGGCCGGTAAGATGACGAAAATATTTATAGAAAACCGAGTGACTGTTGAAGCCCGCTTCTAGGGCTAATACTTCTAAGGAATGACTGTCCGCCGCTTGCTCAGCGCAAAGATGAGCCAGTTGTTGCAGCAGATAACGAATGCGTTGTTCATTCAAATATTGCAAAAACCGACTGCCCAACACTTGGTTAAACAAATAGGATAATTGATTACGCGAATACCCTGTAGCATTGGCCACCTGTTGTAAATTCAATGTGGCGTCTGTGAGTACGTTAGGCTGTTGTAAATACTCGCATACGTCTTTGGAC
>JABXIK010000005.1 GCA_013373125.1 Gammaproteobacteria bacterium
ACCAAGAGTTAATTGAGTTTATCCAGTTAGTAGAAACTGAAACGAATCTTAAGCTAGATCCTGTGTACACAGGTAAAGCGTTTTACGCGTTGGTGGATTTAATGAAAAGCGGCAAGATCGACAAAGGCAGTCGAGTGTTGTTTTTACATACCGGTGGGTTGCAAGGGTTTAGAAACGAATCTTTCTAGGCGTGAAGGTTTTGAACCTTCACGCCTTCTTATTGCCAGAATTAAGCGACTTCAGTGCTGCTTTCGTGGGCTTCATGGGTGCGGTTGCTACGGTATTGAGCTGGGCTCATACCCACGTATTTAATAAAAATACGATCTAGCGTGCGGCGACCAGAAAAGCCGATCTTCATGGCAATTTGCTCGATGCTTTGTTTGTTATCCATTAACAAACTTTTTGCTTCTTCGATGCGAGAGTGCGTCAGAATCGATTTGAGTGATGTCCCTTCTTGTTGAAGGTGACGGTTCAATGTGCGCGAGCTAATGTGAAATAGCTCGGCTACTTCCTTTTGGGTGGCACTGAATTCAATACGATTCTGTACAATGGCTTGGCGAATGCGATCGCTAAGCAATGCACGATTATTGATTTTCTCTGCCAGGTTTTTCACTTCTGTTTTTATCATATTCATAATGTGTGGGTTTGCTTGATGAAGTTGCTTGTCAAGCCAGAAAGCAGGGAATACTGCTGATACTTCCTGACAGTTAAACCGGACTGGAGTATGTAGCCATCTTTCATAAGACATTTCATAGCTAGGCGCTGGAAATGGCAACAAAAGTTGGGTTAGCTTGAATTCACGACCGCAAATTTGTCGTAACCAATGACATGTGATCGACAACATCAAGTCTATGCGGACTCGTTGCTGATCAGTGATCGATTGATTGATAGGAAACGTTATTTTGACGCTTCCATCCCCCTTGCGACTAAATGTTGGCGGTGCTTCATCACTGAACAGGATGTAGTAGCGGTTAAGAAATACGAGTGCTTCACCTAATGTGGAACAGCATAAAAGCAAGTGCTGCAATAAATTGTAGGAACGTGCTTCAAGGCTGGCCCCAGCGCTTAACCCAAGATCGGCTTTGCCACAGGTTTTGGCTAATGCTTGAAATAACGCATCTACCTTGCCTACGACAATGCGGTTATCAGGGTCTAGCAGAAGTTCGGGCTTAATGTCCGCCTCCGCTACAGCAGAGACCGTGTCAAATCCTAGGGATTTTACATGGCTGATAACTGGGTTAATCAGTGATACAGATATGCAGTCGGATGTCACCGTACTGATCCTTTCTTTTGTTATTGTTATTTTAAATGGGATCTCTGTCCTGAATATGAAAATGCACATAATGTGCCATTATCAATTCTTTTCTAAATTTGGCCGGTAAGGGCTAGGTTTTTTTTAGTAGAACCCGTTATAGGGGCATACCGAAATCCCTATGCTTGTTACTCAAGGTAACTCATTGGGTAACAGGTTTGGGTAATATTTACTCTATTAAAAATGAATTTCTAGACCTGCAGAAAACCCTTCAAGGGTGCCTTTAGGGAATTCAACGGCATTAAGAGTGACAATCGAGTATTCGGTGCGAATGGCTAACCAGCTGAAGGGTTTGAATAAAGCACCGTAGCCATACCAAAAATCAACCGCCCATGTTTGCTCTTTTTCGCTGGATTCGATTCGGCAATAGCTGAGGGTGCCACAATCATTTAAGTTGTTAGCGTTAGTCACATCATTGGGGTCAGCAAGGGCATTGCCATCACTGTCATAGGCTGGGCGCGGTGCAAAGATGGTGACATTGGTACTGTCTGCTTGCCATGCAAGGAAGCTGACGCGTCCATAGATTTGCATCCAGTTATTCACTTGTTTTTTAAACTTTAAACCAGCGCCAATACCTTGGGCACGAAGGTAGGATATGCCGGAGTAACTGGCAGTTTGTTCATTAACGAGTTGAGTACCGTATCCAGTATTCTCAAATCGATCTTCATCGTCTTCGTCGTCTGGATCACCTAGTACAAAATTCGGGTCGTCATATGCAGAATTGCCGTAATCGATGTAACTCCACTCTAGATCCAGCCAGTCTGTTGCATTACTGCCAAAGTCCACGCGAAAGCCATCGTCTTGTCGATCAAAACTGGCGGTGGTATTGAAGCTTTGACTAGCACCGAAATAACCAGCGTGTAAAAAAGATGAAAAGCATGCGGTGACAATGGTGATGACTATCGTGCGCAAATTGAAAGGTGCGTCCATGATCTGCTCTATCGTTATTCTTATTAGCCGGCCATTTTAACGAGCATTCATAGAGCTGTCATGGTTTGTGTGACAAACCATCATCTTATTTTGACGATTAAAACATAAATGCTTGGCTAGAGTTCTCTAACTGAGACCATGGTGTTGTTATTGCCCAAAGCGTTGGCCGTCTTTTAGGTAATCTAATTCTTGTGGGGTTGAGGTGCGATTTAGCGCTTCATTTCGATGGGGGTAGCGCGAAAATTGATCAATGATCTCTTTGTGCATGTGCGCAAACTTCAGAAAGCTTTTTGCGGTCTCTCCATGTATCTGGACTAGGTCACTATATGTATCAATTGAGACTTGTTGAATTTCATGGTCTTCACTGTGTTGTAAAGGCATACAAGCAAATACGGCCACTTTTTCAGGAAGTGATTGGTAGGCTTTGGAATGGACTATTTCTAGGCAGGCATGAAGTGCCTTTGAATCACCACTGAATGCTTTTCCGTCTCCACGAAAGATGTTTCGAGTAAATTGATCCAGTAATAAAATATATGCAATTTTGTCCTCCAATGTTTCTAATTGGATATCGTGGTTCAATGCATATTCAACACATGGCTTAAACATGTTTAAAATTTTATCATCCAGTTCACTGTTGGATGTGAACCAAACATCTTTTTGCTTTTCTGCTAGTGCTGCATCAAATGGCCAAGCTCCAAACCAAAATGCCAAGATATCTTTAGTAGGTAGTTGCATAATTATCCAATCTTGTAACGTGGTGGCAGCGTGAAAATTGATATGGTTGGAGTATAGCGTCAATTTGATCTGGTAGTGGGGCTGTTGAAAGATAAATGGATTCAGTTGATTGATGGTTTGAAGTGAATCTATGCTGGTCGAGAATAAAGCGACAACGCTTAGCAATGGCAGAGGCTGAGTCAATCCAGTTAATTTCTCCTGCTAATTGTTCTAGCTCTTGCCTTAAATGTGGGAAGTGAGTGCAACCTAATACAACATGACTGCAATGGTGTTCAATGAAGGGTTGGATGACGTCTTTTAATATAGACATATCCACGGCTTCACCTTGAAGTTTTTTTTCTGCCATATCCACTAAGGTGGTTGTACCGACTTTAATGACTAGATGCTCATTGGCAAAATCAGTAATTAGCTTTTCACTGTAATGTCCTTGGCATGTGCCTGGGGTAGCAAGTAATCCAATTTTATTATTTGGTGAACGTTCCGCTGCCTGTTTGATAGCTGGTACGACGCCAATAATGGGAAGATCAAACGTTGTACGTAAATAATCTAAAGTTGCTGTGCTAGCGGTATTGCATGCAATAACAATGGCGTCGGGTGAGTGTTGAGAAATTATATAATCACACAGGAGATGTAAGCGTTGTATGAGCCAGGCATTGGTTTTATTACCATAAGGTGCGTACTGGTGGTCTGCTAAATATACAAATTGCGATTTGGGCAAAGCTGACTGGACGGCTTCTAAGATGGTTAACCCACCTATGCCTGAATCGATAAAACCAAAAAGGGCCACTGGATACTCTCGTAAATAGATCCGTGTAAATACGGATCTACTTGATTCATATGGATTGAATTAAAGCGCGTTTAAGGTGCTGCGGGCTCAATTGCTTCTTCATTTGAAGGTGTGGTGTTGGTAGCAATGTTTTCATCTATCGTCTCAACAGAAGAGGCCTGTGTCGCATCGTTTTGTGGCTCTGCAGACTGGTTAGTTTCTTCAACTTGCTTCATGTTTTCCATGGATTGCTTTAATTCAGCAATTGTTGCTTCAAGTGATTGTTTTTCTTGTTTCCAGTTGGCATTAGCTTGGCTAGTTTGAGCCTGCTTATTTAAAATTTCTACAGCCTGAGCAAGGGCAATGGATTGGCTGTCCAGTGATAAGTGGGTAATACCATCGTGGTTGATGGCCGTCTTAATTTTATCAAGTAACGACTCGACATAAAGAATGTGTTTCTCAGCTTGCTCAGCATCAATTTTTAGTAATGGCTTAGCGGCTTTTGCAACGTTTTCTGCATGCTGCGCAAGATGGATGGTTTCTTTTGATGTAGTTGCCACAGCTGTGCGATCTTTGAATTGGGTTTCGATGAATTTTTCTAGTTTTTCGACCGCTTTTTCAGCTTTTTCATAGGTTTTAGTAGCGAACTCTTCAGCGTCTGCGTCCTCTGCTTTTTCAAGAGCATTTTCAGCTGGATTTAAAAAGGATTTTTTCAGTGTGTCGATTTCGACATTGGTGACGTCTTTCAAAAAGCTATTTTGTTCTTTTTTAGCTTCGCTGACTTTACCGTCCTCTAATAAATAGATGAGATCTTTGAAATCACTTTCTAAATCTTCAAAATCGCCTTTCAGAAGGGTGTGTGTGTTGATTTCTTTGAGCATATCTAATGCGTCGAAGCTGGGTTTGAGATCGCTTACAACCGTTGGTTTGATCTTAAGACCACGCTGGAATAAGGTTTTGGCCGTTAAGCTGTGAGTTAGAATTTCTTGGTCAGGTTTTTTCTGCTTATGGGCTTCTTCGGCTTTAGCCATTTCAGACTCGGCCTGTTTCATGTGTTTTGGGCTATAGAAGTAGAGGTCTGCCTGTTGGGCCTGAATTTGCAAATCGCGTACTTCATTTAACACTGCATTAATATCTTGCTCGCCATTTTGAACCATGTCGATGGCTGTTTGTTCGATTAATGATGTGTCTTTAATGGCGGGAGAGGAGCAGCCAATTAAAAGGCTGGTGGTGCATAATCCAATAAGCAGTTTTTTCATGGTATCGGCCTTGAAAAATGATGATTACATTACAGTTTATCAAAGCCTTTAAATATGAACAGGCTAATTTGGCTGCAATATATCAAACTTGTATTCGGCTAGGGTTTGGACTTCGATTAAAATTTGGTCTTTATTCTTAGCTTCAAGGCCATATCGGGTCTTATCCAGTTTAAATTGCTCCTGCTTGCTCAAAGCCTTATAAGCTTCGTGAGTGGGCATTTGGATGGTTTGTGCAAAGTGTGACTGGAT
This sequence comes from Gammaproteobacteria bacterium, assembly GCA_013373125.1. Taxonomy (GTDB): domain Bacteria; phylum Pseudomonadota; class Gammaproteobacteria; order Pseudomonadales; family Oceanobacteraceae; genus Bermanella. The sequence goes on from JABXIK010000005.1 coordinate 5,252, forward strand.
GGTTTTGAATTCCGGTTTATGTTGTAGCTCGTCGTCTAAGCGGTCCATGAGAACTTTAATTCGTAAACAGCCTTCTGTGATTTCGCATTGTCCTTGCAACATGGCATTGGCAATAAAGCGTAGATCGCTTGCTAATTCATCACGGTGTTTTTGCCAAGCGGCTTTATTCTTTTTGATTTGTTCTGCTTGTGCCTTTTTCACTTGGTTGAGTTTAATAATGTAATAAGCAGCTATTGCAGATAACCCTAAAATAATAACGGCGGCAGCGGCTATTAAATATGCCATGTCGAATACCCTAGAATAAAAACGCCGATTATAGCGCTTAAGCTGTAGTGGCGCGACCGAGGGATTCGAAAGCTTCGTGGGTGCTCAAGAATACTTGGCCGGGTTTAAGATCATTGATGAAACCGCGAATTTCCAAATCATCCATGACTGGGCCCTTGACCTCGGCCAAATGCAGTTGCTTCCCCTGTGTGAGCAACTTGTCATGCCAAGTTTGTAGCAGTTCTATGCCATCTCCATCCATGATGTTTACCGCAGAGCAAACAATCAGCAAATGCTGGATATCAGGGTAGGTGCTTAAAGAATCTTCGATAAATGTATCAATGGCTTCAACATTGGCAAAGTGCAACCCTTCATCAATACGAATGGCGAGTAAGTTATCGAAGGTTTCTACTTTGTGGCGCTTAATGTTTCTAAAATGAGCAGTGCCTGGGATGCGACCAATGATGGCAATGTGAGGCTTAGCTGCGCTGCGTAATAAAAAGAAAATGGATAGAACGACACCAGATAGAATGCCAATCTCAACCCCTTGCCATAGTACAAGGACAAAGGTGATAAGCCAGGTGCTGTTTTCTTTAGGGTGTACACGCCACTTACTGTAAATGGGCTTTAAATCTATTAATGGCCATACCGCTAAGGTGACAATAGCACCAAGGGCTGCCATGGGGATGTAGCCTAAGAGTGATAAGCCGAGTACTAGAAATAAGCCCACAAATATTGCGGTGAATACACCGGCTAAAGGGCTAGTGGCACCTGATTGATCGTTTACCATAGTGCGGCCAAAGCCGCCTGCTACAGGATAGCCCTGAAATAAGCCCGCCATAGCATTTGCGGCTGTCAGGCCAAGTAATTCTTGATTGGCGTGAATGTTTTCTTTGCGTTGTTTGGCTAAGGTCTTGGCCACTGATGTGCTTTCCAAAAAACCAATTAAGGCAATCAATATGGCATTGGGTAATAAGGCACTGAAGTGATCCCAAGGCAAATAAAAGGTCATAGTAAAGGGAGTAGGGTCGGAGCCTAATTCTATGGTTTTCATGGACTGGGGTAAGGCATAAACAAGAACGCCACCTAACATGACCACCGCAAGTGGACCGAGTTTGCTAATAAAGGCTTGTGGCAGCTTCTTAAGCAATATTAAGAGGGCAATGGCGATTATAGAAAATGCAGTTACAGATAGGGTGGGTATCTGGCCATCAAGCAAGTTTGCATTGAGCATCAAAGGGATCTGTTTGCTAATAATGACAACAGCCGCAGCAGATGTGAAACCTTTCACCACTGGGTGTCCAATGAAATGCACCAGGTTTCCTAAGTTAAATAATCGAAGCGTTCCTAATACCAGAGCCACTTGTAATGCCAAGAGTTGAGCCCCTGAGATAATTAACTCAGTAGGAAGGCTCGCGAGTGCATCCCCTGTCATTAAACTGATGATGGCTACTGGGCCTACAGCTAGTGCATGGCTTCGACCAAAAAAGGCATAGGCTATAAGTGGAAAAATACAGCTGGCGAGAGCAACCGAAGGGGGAAGTTTAGCTAGTAATCCATAACCAATGGCTTGAGGAATAATGAGGATAGCAACGATCAGGCCAGCTACTAGATCGCTGCTCATTTGCCATTGACTCTTACGCCATGGAAATAGCCAAGTCATAGATTATTTAAGATCCGAACAATAAATGCTTTGCAGCACTTCAATCACTTCTTTTGCTTTACTACCCTGTAAAGAATAGAAGATGGTTTGGGCATCTCGACGGGTGTCCACGAGGTTTTCTCGGCGCAGCCAAGCAAGGTGCTGACTGAGGGCAGATTGGCTAAGGTCTAATCGTTCGTTTAATTGGCTAACGTTCATTTCTCCCTGGGCAAGGGAGCATAGAATCATGAGACGGTTCTCATTTGCCAAGGCTTTTAGGAGTTGGGATGCTTCAGCGGCGTGAGCCTTCATTTCTTGGGCAACAGTGAAGGTTTCCATGGCTTCCTCGATAAAATATGCGCTTCTTTAAATTTAACACAAGAATTTAATGAAAGCTAAATTAGATTTTGCTAATGTAGTGGAAAATCAATCAAAGTGATGTGAACTATGCAAATAGAAAGCTTTTATCATCAAGATACACAGACTTTTTGCCATCTGGTCTACGACGAACAGGTGAACCTTGGTCTATTGATTGATCCTGTGGCGGATTATAAAGCCAATAATGGGAAAGTCTCCCATGAGTTCATAGATGGTGTCATTTCTAGAGTTCGCAGTTTAAAGCTATCAATACCCTATATTTTAGAAACTCACGTACATGCTGATCACTTAACAGCGGCTCAATATGTAAAAAATCAAATAGGAGGGCAGGTTTTTATTGGTAATAACGTGGGTCAGGTTCAGCAGCATTTTGATCAAGTGTTTGGTTTACACAGTGCCCAAGAGCATTTGTTTGATGGCTTATTAAAAGAAGGTGATGTTCTTACTGTAGGGGAAATGAGCATTCAGGCATTGGCGACACCCGGGCATACACCGGCTTGTTTAAGCTATGTGGTAAGAGCCGCCAATGAGCCGGTGCATGTCTTTGTCGGTGATACCCTGTTTATGCCAGATGTTGGGACGGCTCGATGTGATTTTCCTGGTGGAGATGCCAAGGCTTTATATCGATCCATACAAAGCCTGTATGCGTTAGGAGATGAGACGCAATTGCACATGTGTCACGATTACCCACCCAATAATCGCAAAATTCGATCAGTTGTCAGTGTTGCTGAGCAAAAACAGCACAATATCCATTGTGCACAAGATACTAGTGAATCAGAGTTTGTCGCTAATCGCCAAGGCAGAGATGCTCAGCTGGATGCTCCGCGATTAATATTGCCCAGTTTACAAGTGAATGTACGAGCGGGTTACTTACCAGAAGCGGATACCGAAGGCAGGCGGTTTTTGAAAATACCCCTGCGTTAATGGTAAATAATAGCCATAAGCAACGGCTTTCTTGTGCAATTTAATTATATTCTGCTAGCTTTAATTCTATTGAATAAGAAGAGCAGGGAAGGCCATGTCGTTTTCAAACCGATGGGTGCTGGCCGATGGCACTCTTAATGATGAACCCATTACTATTCGTTATCGCGATGAGCTAGAAAGTGAACTGGCGTCTGGTAAGTTTAGCCAGTGTGTTCAGATTTCTTGGAATGCGGCAGATGTAGACCCACAAACTGGTTATCCCAGTACTTCAGAATTAATTAAGATCGATGATTTTAATCAGAAGCTAATGAATGCCATTGAAACGGAAAACCATGCCCTGATCGTTATGGTGATTATGTGTCAGGGGATCAACCAATGGATCTTGTATGCTAAGGATACGTCTCAATTGCAGGCGGATTTAAACACGATACCAACGGATACTGGGTTGTACCCTATTGAAATTGTGGCAGAAGAAGATGCAGATTGGACGATATTTACTCAACTGCGAGATGCTATCAAAACGCAATAAGTCGTAATTAATAGAAAAAAAGCCGCTATAGCGGCTTTTTTTGTGGGCGTTTTTTAGGCGACTATTCGTCGTTTGAATTTTCTTGGCGCGTGCCTTTTCTTTTAGCGGCTTTCTTCTCTTCAAGTTCTTGCGCTTTGCGCTCAGCTTCTATGGCCAGTGCTTCTTCTTCAGCAATCATCATTTGGGGGGTTTCGTAAGTGATGTTACCTAGCTTGCCTGAGCGCAGTTCGTGGATAAGAATCTCGGCGGCTTTGTGCATATCTACAATGCCGCCAGAACGTAAGCAACCGCGTTTGCGGCCAATAGCATCAATTAGGCGCTCACCGGTTTCAGGTAACTCCGCCAGTTTATAGCGCTCTTTGATGGTATCTGGGTACAACTGCAACATCATGTTGCCGGTGAATTCTGCCACTTCAAAGTAATCCAGCGCGGTATCTCGCACCGCACCGCTGGCGGCTAAGCGAAAGCCACTGCTGATGTTATGGATCTTTGGCCATAAAATCCCAGGGGTGTCTGATAGTACGATACCGTCGTTAATCTTGATTTGTTGAGGGTGACGAGTAAGCGCTGGTAAGTTACCGGCTTTGGCTACGGTGCGACCGGCTAGGGTATTAATAAGTGTTGATTTGCCGACATTGGGTATGCCCATGATCATGGTGCGGATGGATTGTTTCTTTTCTTGGCGGTCCGGCAGCATGCTTAAACAGTATTGCGTGATGGCTTTAACCTGTTTTTTATCCAAACCAGTTAGAGCCATGGCCTTGGTGTTAGGTTGGCTGTTGAAGTAATCCAACCAAGCTTTGGTGTGATCCGGGTCCGCCAAATCAGATTTATTAAGTAATTTCAGGCAAGGCTTACCTGAGCGTAGCTCCGGCACCAGTGGGTTTTCACTTGAGTATGGTAGGCGCGCATCCAGCACTTCAATAACTAAGTCGATTTGCGGCATCATCTCAGTTATTTGTTTACGAGCACGGTGCATATGACCGGGAAACCACTGAATTGCCATGCAAAAACCTTGTTACTACGAATGGGGAGTTAGCGGGCTATTTTACGGGGTTATGGGCGAAGGGGAAAGGAGAGAGTGATTGCCTCGTGTTGAGGCAATCGAATTTAAAGGCAATTAAGCAAAAATAGAGTTATTGCTTGGGGTGTATTCCTCAGAAGTTTCTTCTTCCTCTGCGAAAGGCGTAGAAGCGTCCTGGGAATCTGTTTCTTCAACAGACGTCACTTCTTCAGCTTCATTGGTCATTTCATCAGCAGTTTCTTCAGCGGCTTCTTCTTGTTCCGCTAGGATTTTCTGAGCCAGCATTTCTTGTTGCTTTTGCTGTTCTTTTTCCGCTTTACGTTCATCTTTGATGCATTGCTTATCTTGAGCAACCCAGTTAACACCAGTGACTTCTAGAGTCGATAGGCCTTGCTCTTCTGCAATTTCAGCAGCGATGCTATTAGCAAGCTCGTCTGCATCTTTGGCTAACATTTTACGTTCAACTGGCTCTAGGGCACTGAACATATCAACGATGGCTTGGCTTAGGGCTTCGCGGACCAGTTGGTTTTTATCTTTGTTAAAGCGCTTTGAAATTGTGTTGATCATGGCCATGTCGGCGCTACTCACACTCACATCGATAGGTGTGAAGGTGGATTCTTGAGCAATACGTTCTTGTTCTTCCAAGTAAAATTGCTCGATTAATGATTGCGCTTTGCTCATGGTGTCACCTCTTGCTTTTTGTGAGCTAATTTATACATGCCTGAAAACGCTTCGTCAATGTGAATCTGTATATCCATACATGGTTTTTGTTAGACAGAATGCGTATAATTTTTTTAATTCAGGTAAGGGGTTTTGAGATGTCTATTCAGGAATTAATCGTACAAAAAGTATCCAATTCTTTTGAGGTTTCTCATTTAGAAGTGATTAATGAATCGCACATGCATAATGTGCCAAAGGACTCAGAGAGTCATTTTAAGGTGGTGCTGGTGTCAGATGATTTTAAAGACTTGAACAAGGTGAAGCAGCATCAGGCCGTGTACCAAGTACTAGCGGAAGAACTGGCTGGTGGCGTTCATGCTTTAGCGTTGCACACCTATTCAGTTGACGCATGGCAGCAATCTCAGGGTGCACCGGATTCGCCAAATTGCATGGGGGGTAATGGTAAATAATTAGGTTTGGCGCATTTGACAAGTGGCTTTGCCTTTTTAGTCATTGTCCGGTTGAAACAGCCGCGTATACTGCTTAATCCACTCACCGTTGATAATGAGGATAATAAATGAAACGGTTTACCTTGCTTGCGGGCATCGCCCTGTCTGTGTTGAGCCCTTGGAGTTTGGCTGAAGTCAGTCCTTGGGAATTAGAAGCCCATGATGAAGATTTGGATATCAAAGTCTTTACACGAGAAGTTGAAGGGTCTGAGCTTAAAGAATTTAAGGGTGTTACTCATATAAAAGCGGACGTAAATGCTTTTGTTGCATTATTAAAAGACGATCCAGAAGCGACGTCTTGGATGCATAATGTCATTGTATTTGATGTAAAAGAGCGCATTAGTGATGTTGAAAATGTGATCTATACGGTGAACGAAGCGCCATGGCCTGTGACTAACCGTGATACCTACATTCGTTCATTTTTCTCGGCTGATGAAAATGGCGTAGTCACTTCGTCTATCAAAGCAGAACCAGATTATGCCGAAGTAAATGAAGATTATGTGCGTATGCCTAGCATTGAAGGCGCGTGGACGTTTGCTCCTCAGGCTGAAGGTATGGTGGAAGTTACCTATCAGGTGCACGCTAACCCTGGTGGCTCACTACCAGATTGGTTGGTCAACTCCATTGTTGTAGAGACGCCAATGGAAACCTTAACTAATCTGCATACCAAGGTATTGGATGAGAAGTATCAAAATCAAACTTATGCGTTTATTGAAAATGCAAAAGCAAAACCGGCTTCGACAGAATTAGTCGCTGAGTAAATAAAAAAATACCAAGCTTAGCTTGGTATTTTTTTATCTAGCCTTTTAACTTAGTAGTTCTTGATTGCCACCGAATGCCGAAGTATTGGTGGTAAGGGTGTATTCTTTTACGAATGCATGAACATAGTTTGGGCCGCCTGCTTTTGGCCCAGTTCCAGATAGTCCATGACCACCAAATGGTTGCGAGCCAACCTTTGCAGCAATCATATTGCGATTAATATAAATGTTTCCCACAATGGCTTTCTTGGCAATGTAATCAATCCAGCGTTGGTTACGGCTGTGAATACCCAAGGTTAATCCATATCCACTGTTATTCACCTGTTTGAGTTTTGCGTCTAGTTCGTCATGCTCAAAAGGAATGATGTGTAAAATCGGTCCGAAATGTTCAGACTTGAGCTCACTAAAGTCATTAATCTCGTAGGCACAAGGGCCAAGGTATAAATCACTTGGTGTTTTTTCTGGCAGAGATACTTCGGCAATGAGTTTGCCATTTTCATTTAGCCATTGAATGTGTTCGAGTAATTTTTGCTTGGCGGTGCCATCGATAATAGGCCCAAAATCTGTGTCCCTTAAAAAGGGCGACTCTACATTCAAGACGGCGAATCGTCCCCGCAATGCTTGATAAAAAACGTCTTTAATGTCTTTTTGTATAAATAAAACTCGTAATGCAGAGCATCTTTGTCCTGCGCTATCAAAGGCGGACTCGATGACATCGGGAACTAATTGATCGATCAACGCGGTGCTGTCGGCAAACATGACATTTTGACCACCCGTTTCAGCCAATAGCGGAACAAATTTATCGCAGTATGTGAGCAGCCAAGTTTGAATTTGCTTGGCAGCTGCTGTTGAGCCAGTAAAGCACACCATATCAATCAATTGCTGCTCAATTAATGATTTACATATTTGCTCGCCACTACCTGGCATAAAGATTAATTGTTTTTCACTAATGCCCGCTTGATAAATAATCTCAACAGCGCGATGGGCAACTAAACTGGTTTGTTGAGCTGGTTTGGCTACTACTCGATTGCCGCAAGCAAGGGCCGCGCAAACTTGTCCTATAAAAATGGCAAGAGGGAAATTCCACGGGCTAATGCAAAGTACTGTACCACGAGGACGATATTGCAAAAGGTTTTCCTCGCCGGTGACGGAATCGAGAATAGCAGGGTCAGCAAAATTCTTTTGTGCTTGACGAGAATAATAGCGACAGAAATCGATGGCTTCTCTGACTTCGTCCACTGCATTTTGTAATGTTTTTCCTGCTTCTTGCATACACAAGAAAATGAGTTCATGACGATGTTTGGCAAGTTCATCTGCAATGCGTTCAACAGATGAGGTCAGAGTTTCTAAGTCTTCAAATTCGAATGTGTCATTGGCCAGAGTATCACTGCAAGCTTTAATGGCGATATCGTCACTGTGATACACAATGCCAGTTCTTTGGTTATCCACCGGACTTTTGGCATCGCGTGGAAGTGCATGTTTGAACTCCTGACCATTTATGATGGGGCAGGCTTCGTAATGCTCTTCAAAAAAAGGCAAAACCGCATCCATGGTGCGGTGATAAAACTTATCATGCTCTAATTCGATGCCAAGACTGTTGCGATAATCCACAAATATTTCGCCTGGTAATGGCACATTTGGATTCATAATGGATGATTGAATCAAGTTATCAGCCGGATGCTCTGTGAGGCTGTGTAAGGGGACTTGAGGATCATGCACCTTGAATACAAAAGAACTGTTGGCACCGTTCTCAATGAGTCGACGTACCAGGTAAGGCAGTAGTTCATGGTGTAGGCCGATAGGAGAATAAATACGGCAAGGGATACCGTGTTTCTCATGGACTTGATCGTATAGCGCTTGCCCCATACCTTGTAATCGTTGGAACTCAAAAGGTACATTGGATTCCTGCTGTAAGATGAATTGCACGGTCCAAGCGTTGTGAGTGGCAAACTTAGGCCTCAACCATTGCTGACGATCATTCAGTAAAAAGCGAGCGCATGCGAGATAGTTCAAGTCTGTGCTGGCTTTTTGGGTGAAGACTGGATATTCACTTAGGCCCAATTGTTGTGCCCACTTTATTTCACTATCCCAATAAGCGCCTTTCACCAAACGCACAGGAATAGGAAACTGTAGTTTCATGGCAAGTGCATACAGCCAATATAAAATACTTAGCGCGCGCTTGCCGTAGGCTTGGACTACGATGCCAAATTGGCCCCAGTTGGCTAAATCTTGATGGCTCAAAACCGTCTCAAAAATTTGCAAAGAAATATCTAAACGGTATTGCTCTTCCGCATCTATGGTAATGGGAACATTATTTTCCCGTGCTTTACGTGCAAGTTTCAGGAGTCGATCAATGATAACAGGTAGGGCTTTGTGTTGCTGGCTTGGTTCGTATCTAGGATGCAGTGCAGAAAGCTTTATGGAAATGTTATCGGTCAATGATTGTTTGCGGTTATTGCCAAGGGCGACCACATCAATAGCATGGCTATAAGCATCAAAATAACGCTGAGCATCGTCTTCGCTTAATGCTTGTTCTCCTAACATATCGAACGAACAACATTGTTTTTTGCTTTCCAAGTGTTTGGCGTTTTCAATGGCTTCTTCGATGCTCTGGGCGAAGATAAATTGCTCACCCATAATACGAATCGCTCTACCAACCGCTTCGCGGGTGATATTAAGGGTGAGCTTATTGACTAAACCTTTAATGGCTTCACTTGGGTGGGGTTTATGTGGTTTGAGCATCTTGCCACTGAGTGCTAGTCCCCAGCTTGCTGCGTTTACCCAGAAAGAATCGCTTTTGTTTAAATGATGTTGCCATCCATGCTGAGAAAGTTTGTCAACGAGTAAGTCATTAGCGGTGGCAATATCTGGAACACGAATTAAAGACTCGGCTAAACACATTAAAGTAATGCCTTCGTCTGTGCTTAAGTCGTATTCTTGGAGTAATTGGTAAAGAATAGACTGGCTATTTTGCTTGCGAATCACATCAACGAGATCACTTACGGACTGAGTGAATTCGTCATTCTGGGTCTCTGGAAAGGTGTCCAATAAGTCTTGAACATAATCTTGTTCATCGCATAAGTAATGCTTTTGGATCTGGGCCCTTAAAGTAGGTGTTTTCTCAGCGTTAATACTGGCAGGGTCCAGTGTGAAATCCATCATGGTGTTATCCTTGTCTCCCCATACTTATATTTTAGCTGATAATCGGCTAGGTAGAGCCCTAATCAGCTTAGTAAGTTGGACGGAAAAAGCCAATTATTCGGGGCTGGACTGCTGAGATTGGCGTAGGGCATTGAGTTTGTTTTGGACCTTCTGTGCTCTGGATAGCTTGTCCTGTAGGCCAGAGAGATCAGGAGCTAGGATTTTAGCTTGCTGCCAAAGTTCAATGGCGGTTTGAATGTTTCCTTGGCGATAAACAGAATCACCTTGTTGGTCTAACTCCAAAGCATTTTCAGTAAGTAATCGATTGGCACTTTTTAGCAGGCGGCTGACCTTGCTTCCTTTGAATGGCGGGTTGGATAATATAGCTTTGATTTTGATGATTTGCTCAAAGTTCTCGTCTTCAATAGCGGTTGCTAGCTGAGATACCAGTCGATTTTGACGTTGTGCAATGGTGGCGGCGTTATTTTGTTTGAGTCCTTGATAAATACTGCGGCTGATATTTTGATTTTTAATTTCACTATCTAGGGTAAGCGCTTGCTCGAATGTCTTTTTAGCTAGATCGTATTTTTCATAAGCAATGGCTTGAGTCGAAAGTTCCATGAGTTGTTCTGTTAGCTTTTGTTTTTCTCTCTGCCAATCGTCTTGATTCCACCAAGAGAAAGTGGATGTATCGTTTCGTTTGTCATATTGAGATTGCTGGATTTTGATTTTCAATAAAGCCACTTCGGCTAAACATTGTTCACTGGCGATCTGTAGTGCCTCTTCATTGCGAAGGCGAGTGAGTTGTTTGTGAACACGATCAAACTGTTTGTGGTGGGGTTGCGACTCTGTTAATTGTATTAATAGTGTTTGTGCTTCAGCCCATTGCTTTTGAATTAACAGAGTTTGAACGCGCTTCAATTGCTGCCGCCGATAAACAGCAGCTTCTCGCTGAATCTTGCTAATAATTTTTTTATCAATGGGTTGTGTTTGTTCGGCCTGTTCTAATGCTTGTTTATACGCATTACGAGCCATAAGGCTCTCTGTGCTTTCGAACCAAACTTGGGATGGAAAAGTACTACAAGCGGATAATGTAAAACAGAAAATTAGCACGCAAAATTTATTCATATTGCATGGCTTCCATTTCAGCTTCTTGTTGCATGAGTAGGCGATTAAATTTAGGTGCTAAGCGAATCACATGGTGTCCGTTGATGGTATTGGATTTGCCTTTTACTTCTAATACTTTTGGTGGCTCAGTCACCACTAATTCCGCCGAAGAAGGGTGGTGTAATATTTGATCACTGATCATTAATTTATTTGCATCCGCTTGCTCACACATACGTGCCGCTAGATTTACGGTATCTCCGGTAATGGTTAGCTGCATTCGCTCACTTGAGCCGATGGTGCCGGCTAACATTTCGCCACAATGTAAACCTAAACGAAATTCAAGGCTGTCCAATCCTTTTTCTTTGCGTTGTGCGTTCATCAGGTCGGTTAAGCGTAAAAATATTTGAGCTGAGCATATGGCGTTAATACTGTGCTTTTGATCTTCTTTGTGCACGCCAAATGTGAGCATGGCGCCATCACCTATGTAGTTGTCTACGGAGCCTCGATACATTTTGGCAGCTTGGTGTAGTAAGAAATAATAGTGATTTAATATTTCAGCAATTTCTTCTGGTTTTGAGCGTTCACTGAGTTGGGTGAAACCGACGATATCGACAAACAAAACAGAGCCATTAACATTCTGCAGTGGGGTTTTATTCGTATGCAGGTTCGCCAGTATGCCTCGAGCGATGTCCTTTGAAATGTAGCTGCTGAATTTATGCTCGATGGATTCTTTATCTCTCAAACCTTGCAGCATGTTGTCAAAACTTAATACTAGATCGCCCACCTCATCATTTTGTCTGCGTGGGAGTTTGGGATTTAGATCGCCATTAGCGACAGCACTGGCCACTTTTTGTAGACGCTTAAGTGGAGCACTAATGCTCGTTGCCAGCCATGTGGCGATCAGTAATGCTAATACGCCAATACTCGTGACGATAACACTCAGAATATTACGAGTACGCATTAAGGATTCACTGATGACACTGTTATCCAACGTTAAGCGGATTTCTCCGGCTTGAACGTCATGGAAGAAGATAGGGGTTTGATAAATTTTCAGTGTGTTTGGATTTTGATCATTTGTAGCATGAAGGCTATGGGCAATCATGTTGGCTTGGTCATCGTAGATTCGCATTTCTCGGATACTGGCGTTTTTAATGACGAGATTGTCTAGCATGGAAATTAGGGCTAGGTGATCCGATGCCATGACCATTTCAGCAGCACTGTCGGCTGCTTGTTGAGTAATGGTATTGGCGAAGGCATCTGTTTGTTTCTCTAATAGATGATTCAAATTGTACCCAAGGTATGCCCAAATGATGCCTATAGTGAGGCCTAGGGTAACTGTCATACCTAAGAGAATCTGCCAGAAAAGCGTGAATCGAAAGCCTTTTAAATGATGCGTGCCTTGCATAACCTAGTGGTCGCCATTACTGCGGCGAAGTGGTGGTTAAATATTGCCCAATTATCCCATGAATTGCTGTTCATTGAAAATCGTACTGCTGAGACCTATACACTAGCTGTATGCAGGCTTGAGCACAAAAGGAAATCACAGGGCTGTGATCAATGTCTTGCTTTAAGCGAACACTGCGTCGCTATTCCCAGCCATCTCCGTAATCATGGAGTAATTCTTGACCAGCTTTGATGTTCTTCAAGGCCACAACAGTAAAGTCGTCGTAGTAGGCAACATTGGCTTTCTTGTGATGGTTAATAAATTTAAGGTCATTGGTTACTTTGAATTTATCTTGGCCGTCATTCATCCATAGTACGTGTGGGCCGTCTTGCTTGCAGACTTTACCTTCAAGTGTGCCTATAACGGTGTCTTTTTTAATGTTGATTTTGGCAAAGAGGCCTTTACCGTGTATGTCACTTTCTTTAACCGTGACAAGGTCTGTTAACTGATGGCTCATGGTTTGGTCATTGGATCCATTGCATGGGTGATGTCTTCCCCTTGGCGATACGCGCCTGGGGTCATGTTAGTCCATTTTTTAAAGGCCCTGTGGAAGGTGCTGGGCTCAGAAAATCCAAGTTTTTCTGCCACTTCTTGAATGCTTAAATCGCCACGCTCTAAATAATATAACGCGCTGTCACGGCGTAATTGATCTTTTAATTCTTGATAGGTTAAACCTTCTTCTTTTAAACGCCGTCGCAAAGTTTGTGGACTAGTGTGTAATGCTTGTGCCACAAATTCAAAATTAGGCAGTTCAGTCGATAAATCGGAGCCTATTATTTCACGGATTTGTGCAACTAAGCTGTTGCCTTCGTCCGGTCTGGCGAGTAAATCCGCCGGACTTTGCTTTAAAAACTGTTTTAATGTGCTTTCGTTTTGTACTAATTTATTTTGTAAGAATTTTATTGGAAAGCGAATGCCGGTGAAGTCACTATTAAAGTGAATATCACAATAGAAAATACGTTGGTATTCGGAATGATTCACAGGTGTGTCGAATTTAAAATGTGCATCCAATAAGCGAATGCGTCGACCAATTAACCAGCTACCAAAGCGGTGCCATATTACTAAAATAGACTCAATTAAAAAGTGATCTGGGTCGTTTAACTTACTTTCGTCCACACGGATGGTTGCTATGTCGTTGTCTATTTCTAATGTGATCTCAGGTAGATGTAAAAATAGGCCATAAAAGCGATAGGCGCGGCGAAAGGCTTTTTCAAGATTGGGGCAGTGAATGACAGCATGGCACATCATGGCGAATGACCCCAGTGGGCTGACTTCTTGACCAAGCCCCATATATTCATCTTGCATTTCAAGCCAAATATTTTGAATGAGAGTAGCGTATTGCTTGGCGGTGACGCGGGCTTTGGGTTCGTGCAGAACATCTTGCAAAATGCCAGAGCGTTGCAGTAACTGGGGAATGTCTACATTGTGCAATTGCGGGCCGCGTAGGGCCGCTTTTACATAATGATAGGGTATCGAAAAATCTAATATGCTCATAACACCCAGCTAAATCGTTGTATTTGTTATAGAAATGCATCAAGCATACACAAAGCTGATTTTATATGCAGCACATAACCTAGACACGGATTAGGCTATATGCTCTATTAGCAGTGATAAAAATAACAAAAATCAGCCCATAAGCTAAGAGGTGTCTATGCTCAGTCCACTAGCCGCATTCTATAAAGCCGTCGAAGAACAACCCAATCGCGTTTATTTACGCCAACCAATCAATGGTGTTTATCAAGAATACACCTGGTCTAAGGTTGAGCAGCTAGCTCGTAATATGGCGAATCAGTTGCAACAATTAGGCATTAAAAAAGGCGATAAGGTTGCGCTTTGGTCAAAAAATTGCGCGCAATGGATAATGGCCGATTTGGCAATCATGATGGCGGGTGGTGTATCTGTGCCGCTGTATCCTGGGCAATCTAAAGCCAATGTGCATTACGTTTTGCAGCATAGTGAAGCAAAAATATTGTTTGTTGGAAAGCATGATAATGATGCAGATGTGATTGCCAGCATTCCTGAAGGCTTCACAACCATTGGGTTTCCATATTACTCAGGTCCGGTGACTCATCAGTGGGATGACTTGGTGTCTAAGGTGGCTCCTGATGATTTTAAAGTAAATATGCCAGAGCTGGATGAGGTGATGACTTTGGTTTATACCTCAGGTACTACGGGTCAACCAAAAGGTGCGGTACATACCTTTAAAGCATTTGCCTTTGCATCGAACAATTTTGTTGAGCAAATTGGTATTCAAAGTACGGATCGAGGGATTTCCTTTTTACCTTTAGCGCACGTTGCTGAGCGCATTATTGTTGAGGGTCAAAGTTTTTACGGTTGGTTTAGCGTTTCGTTTGTGGAATCACTAGAAAGCTTTGCCGAGAATATTGTCAGTGTTAAACCTACATTGTTTTTTGCTGTGCCGCGTTTATGGTCAAAATTTCAAGAAGGTATTTTGGCAAAGGTGGGCGGGCAAGAAAAATTAAATCGATTACTACGTATTCCAGTTATTTCTGGGTTAGTGAAAAATAAAATCAAAAAAGGGTTAGGTCTGGATCAGGCGAGGCTGTGCGGAACAGGAGCGTCGCCTATGCCGCAATCTTTATTACACTGGTTTGATAAAATTGGATTGCCAGTAATGGAAGGCTACGGCATGACTGAAAATTTATGCTACGGCACTTTAAGTTTGCCAAGTCAGCGACTTATTGGGACGGTGGGCAAACCGTTTTATCAAAATGAATTAAAAATCAGTGATCAGGGTGAAATATTATTTAAGAGCCCAGCATTGATGCAGGGATATTACAAAGACTCTGATAAAACTAAAGAAGCCTTCATTGATGGTTTTTATCGCACCGGCGATAAAGGCAAGATTGATGAACAGGGTTTTTTGCATATAACAGGCCGTGTTAAAGAGTTATTCAAAACCACAAAAGGCAAGTATATAGCCCCAGCTCCAATAGAAGGGTTATTGGTGGCCCATGAGTTTATCGAACAAGCCTGCGTTATGGGTTCGGGGCGTAATCAACCTGTGGCAGTGCTGGAGCTATCTGAAACGGCTCGTGGTTTAGATGCTGAGCATGTGCAGAAGGCCATCGCAGAGCATTTAGATTGGGTAAATGGCAGGGTGGAGCATCATGAACGTTTGGATTGCTTAGTACTGACACAGCTTATGTGGACAGTAGAATCCGGACTGATTACACCCACGTTGAAAGCAAGACGAGATACTGTCGAAGAGCGCTATTTATCGCTTGCTGAAGAAGGGGTTACTGGCATTGTGTGGGGGCCAAAAGAAGGCTCAGCACAATCACATGAGGCAGCTTAACGTTATTACTCTCTGTTAATCCATAAAAAGGCCTTAGTAAATCATACTATGGCTTTTTTATTATACTGTATTTTATACCGTTATCTTTTTTTTGGGTTCTCTAGATCTTGCTATTCATGAAGGTCGATGGTGAGCCAGTCTGCGATGAGGGCACTTGCGAGGATTTGTCTCCCCTTATCTGCCTTTGAACCCATGCGTGCTTGGCTTTCAACCGACATGAGCTTATTTACTATGATGAATACCTCATCTTCTGTCATATCAATGGGAATTCGTGGTTGGGTGTTATCACGCAGAGGGTAAAGGGTAGCATTTCGCACCTTGAGTGCGAGACTAGGCTGTGCTGAGCGAAGTAACTTAAATGTGAGTTCCAAACTGGATTTTGGCAGGTAGTACATAGCCCGGCCTTATCTTTGAATTTACTTACACCTTAGCAGAGAATAGTAGGGTTGGTTTGAGCAGTTTAACCAGTTAATTGGGTTTATTGTGTGATTGTAATCTGATTCACATTTGACATGATCTCTTTATAGTTTTTAGGAATTAAATATGCCGATTCGTCAAACATACGCTTTCGAAAGCGTAACGGGTGCTAAAGTAGGTCGTTTAAATCAGGGAATTAATACTCAGTTCATCGTATACCGCATAGGCGATACCGTGATCGATACTGGTCCGAGTAATCAATGGTCGTTTGTTAAATCATTTTTATCGAATATTGAGGTTAAGCAATTACTGCTCACTCACCACCATGAAGATCACAGTGGTAATGCACAAAGAATTGCTGAGCTTTATGGAATATTACCAAAAGCCCCAGAATTAGCCCGAGATAAGCTGGTAAAAGGTTACAAGACTCCTTTGTTGCAGCGTTTCGTGTGGGGCAGTGCCATACCGGTAGAAACACAACCCCTTGGCTTGGAGGAAAAACTGTCAGATGGCAGTTCGGTCATTCCTGTTCATACACCTGGGCATGCAAAGGATTTGACGTGCTTTTATCTGCCTGAACAAGGATATTTTTTTAGCGGTGATTTATTTATTGCTCGTAAGCTGAAAATGCTGAGGGCGGATGAAGACTTAAATCAATTGATTGAGAGTATCAAAAAGGTTTTGAAATTGGATTTTAAAACCCTGTTTTGTCCTCATGGCGGAATTGTCGAAAATGGTAAATCTGCTTTGAACGAAAAATTAGAGAATATTCTAGCCGTTTGCCATCAAGCTCAAGAGCTCGATAAATCTGGTGTGGATTTAACAGAAATTACTAAGCGGGTACTTGGTCCAGAAGATATGATTGCCAAGCTAACGGGTGGTAATTTCTGTAAAGCTAATCTGATTCGCCAAGGGCTTGAAGTTTCGTTGAGTTAAATTTTTGGCTTAATAAACTTCAACGTCATACGATCACTTTCACCAATTTTAAGGTATTTTTCACGGTTTTTATCTCCAAGGCGTAAGGTGGGAGGTAGTGTCCATACGCCTTTGGGGTGCGCCTTAGTATCTTTCGGGTTTGCATTAATTTCTGATTTTTCCAAGAGTTTAAACCCTGCTTTATTGGCTAGTGCGATGACATATTCTTCGCTAACGTAACCGCTTTCTATCATTTCTTCTCTTGTAAATTGTGTAGGTGCTCTGTGTTCTACAACACCTAATATTCCTCCTGGCTTTAATGCTCTAAAAAAGCTATTGAATGCGGATTGTTCGCCTTTATTGCGCATCCAGTTGTGTACGTTTCTAAACGTGACTACGCGATCGGCTGACTCTTTTTCTGCAATACTCAGCAGACTAGGTGGTGCAAATTCTGTCAAAGTGACTTTGCTGAATTCTGGTTGTAATTGCAGACGTTCCTCAAAACTTTCCCGACTTTTTCTGAAAAATTCAACGGGAGAACTTTTTGGGAAGTGGGCGGCTATCAGGTGGCCTTGTTCAAATAACATGGGAGCTAGTATTTCAGTATACCAACCGGCCCCCGGCCAAATCTCAACAACAGTATGAAAGGGCTTAACTTCAAAAAAGTTTAAAGTAGCAATTGGATGTCTGTATGCATCTCTCGATTGGTTGTTTGCACTGCGTAGCTCATCAGAAAGAACTGAATTAGTAGAACATAAGATCATGGCTGTGATTAAGGCTCTTATAATTTGAGTCATGGAAACTCCTAATTCGTTTGGTTTTTCGGTGCAAGCTGTGTGTCTGGTTTATTGTGATATTCAACCTTGCCTAGCAGCATAGGGGTGTTTTGATCCTTGGAATCCAGTATAGGGTATAATTGAAACCTTGTATTAGAGTGCCTAAATTCAACCTGATTCGGTAAGAAAACCGGGCGTTTAAATTGGAGGTCTATTCTGCTTGGGAAGACGGCTTCTTTCGGTAATATTTCATTTGCGACTTTGGCGGCTAGAAACATACCGTGGATGATGGTTTTCTTGAATCCAAATAATTTTGCAGTTAGAGAAGATAAATGAATTGGGTTTAGGTCTCCCGTGATGAAGGCATATTTTCGCCCAAGATTTCGGGGGAGCTGCCATAGTGCTTTGTTTGAATAAGGTGTTAACTGTGGCTTAAGCGTAGAAGCGCTTTTGTTTTTTTGTGATTGTTGATTGTTATTTTTAGGGGCGCGATAAAAATAGGTGCTTATTGCGGTCCAATGAAGCTCTCCATTTACATATACATGAGTAAATATGTGGCAGTCAGTGCCGTTTTCTTGTTTTTCCAAACTTTCCAAGCCAACTTTAATTTCTAGTGGATCGGTTGGTTTAATGGCTTTCAAATAAGTTACGTCATTAGACTTGTGAACAAGCCCCATAACGGGGAATGGCAGAGATTTATTTAATAATAATAAGAGGTGAAGTTTAAAAGCCATAACTTGAGGGTAGAAAATAGGAATGCTTGTTTGGTTCGAATCTACCCCGCATAAAGATGTGTATTGAGTCAGTTGGCGGGTATTGATTTGGGTGCTGATTTTTAAGGTAGGGGTGGTGCTGGCTGTGGCAGTTGGTTGAATTCGAGGCTTTCGTTTTAATAATGATCCAAGATACAAATTAAATAAGGAAGGGAGCTTGGTGAGTGAAATGATGGATTGCATAAATAAGCCTTTGAGGTTCAATTCATAGCATTGTGATAATCAAACATGACAAATTTGCGACAAGCAAGATTTTCTCGAATGTGAGGCCCAATACGCCACTCCTATTGGAGTTTTTGTCTTAGTTAAGTGGCTTAGAAATGGCAGAATGTCACTTGGTAATTTTAGAAAAAATCTGGTAGTTTCAGTTACTTATGGATTATCTGTGGGATTGGAATAGCGATGCGGGATGCCAGTATTTTATTGCGCTTAGTACATGAAGCCATGGTGGCGTTGAATGTCGATGTTCAGCGTATTTATCACGAATGTGGTATTACCTCGGACCATATACAAGACAAGAAGGCACGCTTAAAACACAAGGCCAATACGCGTTTCTGGCAAGTGGCCGAAGAGGTAACAGGTGATCAATCTATTGGATTACATGTTGCTGAGCATATTCCACTGTATCGTGGTCAAGTCCTAGAGTATTTATTTCTAAGTAGCCAAACCTTTGGTGATGGCTTAAATCGAGCCCTTAATTACCAAAGACTTTTATCGGACGTGGCGCAAACCTATTTGAGTATCGAAAGTGATCGTGCTGCGTTGGTGTTTGATACAGCGTTGGGTGATCAGGTGGATCATCACTTCATTGAATGCATTATGTTTGGTGTGATTCGATTTTTCCAAAGTTTTACTGATGGCGCATTTAATCCTATTGAGATCGAGCTGATCTTCGATGAACCGATAAACAAAGCTGAATATGAGCGGGTATTTGGCTCTCCTGTCTTTTTTAAGAAGACAAAAAACGCCATTATCTTTCCGGCAGAAATCCTGAATTACCAATCTCAACACGCGGAGCCAGAATTAATTGATCTTCACGAAGAAGTGGCAGAAGCTCATGTGGCGAAAATTGAGAAACAAGATCTTGTGTATCAAATTCGCCAAATACTCAGTGAGCACCTTGATAAGAAAGAGGTCAGTCTTGAGCTTGTAGCCGAAGCCTTACAGCTTTCTCCTAGAAATTTAAGAGCTCAGCTGTCCGCATTGGGCACAAATTTCAACCAAGTGTTATCCGAGTATCGGACATTATTGGCCAAGCGCTTACTTGAGCGCACGCAAGAACCCATCGATGAAATCTGCTACTTGTTGGGTTTTTCTGAAATCAGTGCGTTTTACCGTGCATTTAAGCGTTGGACAGGTATGACCCCGGTTGAATATCGTAAACAAGCTAAAACCGAGAGCTTAGTGTGACGAGAATCGCCAAGTTTAGGTAATTGACTCTATTTGCTGTTCTAGCTGTCAATCATGACAATGTAATTACACTTCAAATCATTACTATTTCAGTATCGGCCATTTTGTGGTTTCCACACTTTGGCGCATAACAATAAAAATATTGAAGTAGGCCCGTATCATGCTAAATCGTTATTCTCGCCTTGTATTGCGTGCTCCTGTTGGGGTACTTGCTGTTTCTTCGTTCTTATTTGCACAATCTGTTTTGGCCAGTATGGGAAATATTGCGACCACTTATGGGTTATTGCCACAAGACATGGCCACGGCCCAGTCTTTCTCGTTATTCAGCGATCAAGTAAGTGCCTCATATTACAATCCGGCCAGCTTAGCTTTAAGTGAGCGTGGTGAACTGTCTTTTGGGTTCTTGCAAGCTTCTCCAAGTCTTGAGGTGACCAGTAATGGCGGAGCGAATCCTCCGGCTCGTAGCGGGACAGTACTTGAGAGTAATCAAACAGAAACCGTTTTATTTGGTATGAAAACCAATTTAACCAGCCTGACAAAATTTAAAACGCCGGTTTATTTGGCTTTGATGGCAGGTGTTGAAAAATACGGTTTAGAAATGTTGGCCTTTGAATCCAATAGTTCTCAAGAAGGTCAGTTCATGCAATACGGTCAAAAGCCTTTATTTTTATCGGTATCTGCAGCGGCCAATGTGATTCCTGGTTTTCATCTTGGTGCAGGTGTGCGTGTGACCTTGCATGCAAAAGCGAATATGGTGTTAGAGTCTGATTTGGCTGGTAACACCAATAGTGAAGAATTAAGCGTAGATGCTGAGCCTGTCTTTATTCCTCTGTTAGGTGCCTATTTTGATATGGATACTTTGCTGTGTAATGAAGGTGAGCCGTGTTTATTGGAAGGTTTAGATTTAGCCATTTCTTATCGTGGTGAAAGTGACACCCAAACAAAAGTTAATGCAAATGCCACAATTCCAGGAACCATCCCAGATCCGGGTTTACCACTAGTCGTTAATACACTGGATGCATATCAGCCCATGATTGTTTCGTTGGGCGCTCGTTATCAATTAACTGAAAATTGGCAACTAGCTGCAACGTTGGAATATCAAAACTGGGCAGAGTTAGAAAACAAATTAAAAGACGACACGATAAAAGATCAAGGTAACTTATCGTTCCAAGATGCATTCGTACCACGCTTTGGTGCACGCTATCAATTTACAGAAAATACTCAATTTTTAACGGGTATCAGTTATGAAGAGTCGGTATTAAAAGACGGTCTTACACCGGATGTAAACGTTTTTGATAACGATCGAATCATAGTGGGGGCGGGTGTAAGTCATGTTTACCGCGATACACACTTTTTAGCATTTCCTTTACGCATTGATGGGGCTTATCAATATCATCACCTAGTCGAGCGTGACTTTGTATTGTCCTCGGATGAAGCGGCAATTAGTCCATATGAATCTGTAACAACTTCTGGTAATGCGCACGTTCTTAGCGTGTCATTTTCCATGATGTTTTAAGTGCGGGGTATCAATATGAAACATTTGATTCCTTTGTTGCTATTTTTATCTGCTTTAATTTTATCTGGCTGCAGTGAAGTGGAAAGCGATCAGGAGGTAGATTTCTCTAGTTGGGAAAAATCTTATCTGGTGTATAGCTATCCATTTAATGGACAAAATAATGTATCAGTAAAAACCAATGTGACTCTCATGTTTAGTCATGTTTTGGATGATGTGTATCTAGAAAGTCATATTCAACTTTTTGATAGAAATAATCAGTTGGTTGATGGTGACGTATCCATTCAATCCGATAGCGATAAAAGTATTATTTTTACTCCAAAAGAAGATTTGAAAGAAGGTGAGAGCTATACCATACGTTATCAAGGTATCACCAGCGAAATCGGTGAGGTGAAATCTGAAGGGGATATCCGCTTTAATACTATCGGCGTTTCTAAGGATGCCGATGTTGATGGTGGTCGTGACGGAGAGAATCCTGATCCACTCTGGTTTCACGTTTTACAAGAATTCCCTTCATCGAATTTACCTTTCATGGACTTCTCGGTTATTCATTTGACCATGAGCCATACTGTTGATGCCTCAACGGTTAAGTTAGACCAAGGCTTTTCCTTTACGGAGGCAGGACAGACACAAAGTGTGCCGGGTAAATTAATGGTGAAGGATCGTTACATTATTTTTGATCCTAAAGATGATTTGACGCCAGGCAAAACCTATACATTAAAGCTTGCGCCAACGGTGAAGAGTCGATCAGGCTTACTGATTGATGATGCAGCGTATTTAGAAAAGACGTATGTACCTAAAAGCTCATTACCAAGAACAACTATGGTGCAAAAAATTCAAGGGGCTGCAGATACCAATATCTCTCCGTTATCGGCATTGCCACGCAATTCAGTGCCGGTTAATTCAACGTTAATGGGTGACGTTATCAGTTTTGCCAATAGTAATTACTACACAGAATTGGCGTTCATCCCTAATTTTCCTGATGCAGCCCCTTTTGTTATTCGCAAAGGCGCTGTGATTAAAGGCAGTAGTATGCCGGTGGCCATCGGTGGCCAGGTGAGTGCTGGTTACACAACCGAAGAAATTTATTTAACCCTAATAACAGATGCCACGGGTTATCTAATTAATAATACTAATTCGCAAGATCGTAATGCTCCAAAGCAAGTGCAATTAGTTATGGATGTGGCGATGACGGCGCAACATCCTAAAGCCAATGGCGGGCTGAGTCAGGATGTGTTGCATGTTAATCTATTTGGTATCGCTCGAACTGAAAACGATGTGTTGGTCGTCGATACGGTAGGGGAAATTAACCCAACATTACTGGGTGTTGAAAAAGCACAAGGTATGGTGAGTTTCTTCCTTGAGGCTTATGCGGATCAGAATAATGCGCCTGCAAGAATTGAAGATGAAACCCCGCCAGAATTACAGAGTTGGTTGCCAGGGGATATTATTGATCGCGTAGATCCTGCGGATGCTGTGTTTTTGATTTTCACTGAACCATTAAGCCCTGAAAATCTACAAGATGAAATTACATTGGTTCGTAACGGTAATATTAATGTGCCGATTACAGTGACCCATGATGGCAGCTCTGTCATTGTGAAGCCCCATAGTCCACTGAAATACAATAGCGATTACACCGTTTATGTGGGTGGAGCGGTTATGGATATGGCTAAAAATCCAATCGTTGCCCCAATGACGCTTTCGTTCACAACCTTGAATTACGATACAGGTGCTTTGGCTGCCCCCTTAGTCGGGTCCATTTATCCTGGTTATAACTGTCAGTTAACCGCAATGGATCTTCCAAATCTAAAGGCTGGGCGTTGTGCTGGAGGTAAATCAGATGATGATGTCTTTTCTGTATTCTCTATTCCAGAAAACCGAAACATTCAAATAACCTTCAATCAGCTGATGGATACGGATACCTATAAGTTAGGTAAAGCCTGTGATGAAGGTTCTATTCGCGTTGAAAAAATTAACTCGGCTGGCGAATGCCTAGAAGCAGTAAGCGGGAGTATTCAATACGATGCATCACGTATTCAATTTGAACCGAGTATACCTTGGCAATCAGCTACGCTTTATCGTGTTGTATTGAACTCGGCTCAATCTTCATTATGCGATGCTAGTGATGATGTATTGTGTAGTGATATTGGTCTACCACTAAGAACCAATCCTTTGACGCTCACCTTTGATAATCGCAACCAGGGAAGTGGCCCGATGAGTATCCCATTTGTTGCCAGTGCGCCAGAACAAACCAAGGTGTTTAATCCTTTAAGTAAATTACCTGCTGGTGATGTGAATCGTAATTTTACACACGATGATAGTGAGTCGGTGGTGTTAGAAAATTCTTCGCGTTTGGTGGTGAATGACGTGGATGGATTGGTAAGTGAAGCCAGAATTGGTTGCAAGAGTGGAAGTTGCCCAGATGATGAATACATTTTTGTAAGCGGGTATCTGCCTACTGATGTAGGTGTGCATATTCCGGCGGAAGATCACATTCCGGTCGAGCTTTATAGTCAAGCCTTAATGACAACGTCTGTCACCATGTATGCAAAAGCCTTGGGTATTTGGTTAGAAAACCCAACAGGACCGCAAGTCATGCGCATGCGTCCACGTTTCGATGATCAAGGAAATTCTTTACCGGGTATTGGCTACATATATTGGGACCCAGATTACGATAATGAGTACGGAACAAAAGGCCAGGCGATGTTTAAGAGCACGATGGAAGTGTATCTAGACGCACCAGGTTTGAAACCAAAAATGTTAGGTATTGAATTAGATACGAATATGCATAGTTTACCATTAACTATCTTACTAAATGGCCCAATCGTATTTTTGCCAGATGGCCGTATGGAAATTCAATTAAAGAACGAGGAGGAAGTTGATATTGGTGTGGTGATTGAATCACCACTGGGTGACTCTAATGTGGACTTGGCTATTCCGAAAGGGGAGTTGGCAATCACCTTGGTGTCTAAGATGGTGAAGAGTTAATTTTTAATTCGGCTAGCGGTTTAAAGGAAGAAACATATGAATGTCATAAAAATAATAAGCATCATGGTGTTAACTGCTTGGCTTACAGCCTGTGGTGGTGAATCTCAATCCGTGGCTTTTTCACAGAAGGATAGCTTTGAGTTGGTGGATAGCTATCCCGTTAATAAGCAAGCGGGTGTACCGGTGAATAGCCGAATTGAATTAACCTTTTCTCAATCCATTGAAAATGAATCGCTGTTAAGCACCATTGAATTATTAGATGAGTCTTTAAATGCGGTGCCTGTATCAATTGCCATTTCTTCGTTTAATGAAGCGGTAGTGATAATTACGCCATCGCAAGATCTATCCATGGATGAACGCTATTTTCTCGATGCGGGTAAGTACCTCACTTTAATTGGTGTTGAGAGTAATGGTGTCATTTTAGAGTTTCGTACCATGTCTGAAAACGCATTGGCAGGCTTAACGGATGAAGACCCTAATACACCCTCGGTCATAGTTGATCCAAGTGATCCAAGTGATCCAAGTGATCCAAGTGATCCAAGTGATCCAAGTGATCCAAGTGATCCAAGTGATCCAAGTGATC
>JABXIK010000116.1 GCA_013373125.1 Gammaproteobacteria bacterium
CCTTGAAAGTGGGGCCTGGCAAGCCTGCTATCAGTGAAGCCGAACAAGTGCTAGAACTTGACCAACAAGCTGTGCAGCAGCTGCAATTCGATCAACAGGTAACTCAACAGCAAGGCGCGCAGCAACTTAATCAGTATGAGCAAGCTAATAACACCGCCCTGTTCATCGCACCACCGCTGAATCCCGCCGCACAAGCACAGCAACTGCATGCACAGGCCTTAGTGAGAGATGGCCTTGGCTTGCCAGAAGGCACGCAGATCACCCCTGAGATGATGGGACAATATTTGAGTACATTTGCTGGTCAGTCCACAGGCACTCCACTGCAAGGCCAACAAACCGTAACTGCTGACAGCTTTCAATTTATCATCCCTAATCCTAGCGGTATTCAAAATGGTAGCTATACCTCAGGGGATGGCTCCATGAACGTTGAGAGCAATAATGCTCAGATCATCTTTAATTTACTATTCCCTAAGAATCCTTAAGGACTATGGAATAGTACAAAATGTCATATTGTTGCTACAAAAAGCCCAGCATATGCTGGGCTTAATTTTATATGGTACGCACTACTTCTTAGGCTTAGCCAAATAAGTCGTAGCTTGGTCCGCTTTGATCGGCACCCTCAGCATGATCTAACCAAAGTTTAGGTTTACTGAAGGTCTGCTCCATCAAGCGCGCCAAAGCATCAGGAATGGTTTTTGGGCTACCCGGCTTTAATAAAGCGGTAATCTGCTCTTCATCTTTGCCAAGGCATAATGCAAAAGATAATTCATCTAATGCATTCTCTTGCATAATGGTGGCGGCATTTTTTCGTCGAATTTCAGCTAAGTCCATGGGGCTCTCTCATTTTTGCCTTATTATAATAAGGTTGAGCGATGGGTTAAACCTAGGTTTTGCCTTATGAAAAAAGAATTTATGACAGGTTTCAAGATTCGCTGAATGGTGGCTGTATTCTTATAAAATGTCTGTTATAAAGCAGTGCATATTGGCTTCGAACACCAGCCAGCTTCACAATAATTTTAAGATAGTGCCAATAGATATGTCTCAGTTTGATACCGATCAGCTATTTCAAATAGCAGAAAAACTTAGCCAAGATTTCTCACTGTTCCCAAATAAAGAGGACAGTCATGCAAAAGCCGTTGTTAAAGGCTTACTTAGCCAACAGCAAGTAGAAGACAAAAGTACAGAACTTAAGCAGCTTGGCATTGATGCTTATATCAAAGAAGTGGTCTCTCCGAGTGAGTCAAGCCAGCGCTTAAATGCTCGCCAATTAGTACATAAATTAACCCACCGTTTCATTAAAGAAGAAGAATACGGGCCATTGTACATAGCCGAAGTAGAATTGGATTTTAACAATCAATTCCGTCGAGTGGGCTTCATTGGTCAAAACCGTGCCGAGCGCAATGGTGCCTGGTTACCTGAACATCATAATCAAGCCGCCACCGCTCTGCGCGAATTTGCCAAACATCTCATTCCTGTTGTCACCCTCATCGACACACCGGGGGCCGATGCCAGTGAACAAGCTAACCTAGACAATCAAGCTCATAGTATTTCCCGCTTAATCGCTGAAATGTCCAACATTGATATACCAACAGTGGGCATCATTCTTGGCGCGGGATACTCAGGTGGTGCCATTCCATTGGCCTCTACCAATATTTTATTGTCTGTACGCGATGGTATTTTCAACACTATCCAGCCTCAGGGCCTCGCCAGTATTGCACGCAAATACAATTTATCATGGCAAGAGTGTGCAAAATACGTCGGTGTATCTGCATATGAATTGCAACTGCGCAACGTCATCGATGGCATCATTGACTACGCACCTGGTGATCGAATCGATCAGTTACAAAACTTATCTGCTGCCATTACCAGCAGCATCGAAAGCATCGAAAAAGGCGCTGAAAACTTTGCCCGTGAAAATCCATATTTAATGGATCATTACTTACGCAGTGTAGAGCGCTACTTAAATCCTTCTGATAAGTTAGTAGCTCTGGAGAAAGGATCAACGCTTAACCTAGCTTCATCTCCATCTGAGCATCACAACTTATTCCGCATGACCTATCGATACATGCGCTACCTCACTTTGAGAAAGCGGATTTCATCTACAACTACGGGTCATTACAGTCGTCTTGCTGAAGTGGAAGTACCAACAGGCAAGCTTAACGAGCGTCTAGAAGAAGAAAAACGTCGTAAATTCCAAAAATGGTTACACACGCCAGATAAGATTCGTTACGACGAAGATCTCAATAAACTGTGGAAAAACTACACACAAAAATTAGAAGAGCGTAGCGATTCTCGCGGCTCTATCTCTAAATTATTCTTTGGCGAACCTGAAGACAATTACATTAAAGCAAAACAAGATTTTTGTTTCTCTCTTGGTTTGTACTTATTTAACCGTTGGAAATCCGATGCGGATGTCAATTTTGCTGAATTAATCCACTATTTAGAAAACTATCAGCAAAGTCGATTCTTACTAACCCAAGATGATTTATTAGATAGTCAAGCCATCATTGATTTCATTAAAAACAACGAACATGCATTAGCTGGCTATATTCAGAAATCATTGAATTATGAAACCCAAGCCCTTTTAGCTAAACACACCAAAGGCAAAATTTCTCCGGAATTAACCAGCGGCCTGACTGAGGCCCTTAACAGCATCATTAAAGAGAACAAAATTCCAAAGGATGTGGCCGATAGCATCAATTTAAGCCAAGTCACTCAACAATTACTTAACAGTGTTGCCAGTGGCGCGCTTGAGGCAAATCGTCGCGTACTTGAAGATGCGCTAGCCCCTTATATTCGTATTAAATCTGATGAATCATCATCAATTAAAACAAATAAAGATGTTAGCGTGCTAGATGCCATCCTATTAGATGATTTGCGCACTGAATTCATCAGTATCAGTCAAAACCTAATTATGTTTGGCACTCTGTATGATTATGTGATTCGCAATCTTGTAACCATTGCCAAAGAAGCCAAAGAGACTCACAGCTTGTCTTATCTTGCTGTGACAAAACTGCTAAACAACGGGCTAGATTACACCAACAAATTAAAAATCGCCGAAAACCACAAAGAAGAGTTTGCCAACTGGTTTAAATACTTTGTGGCATCAAGCCAGCGTGGTGACTTCTTAAAACAAGTTGAAGAATGGAAAAAACACAGCTTCCCGCGCCTAAGCGATACACTGTTTGTTATTGTAACTTTCTTCTTTGATAAACTACTTGCTGAATTTTACGAATCAGAAAGTGGCAGCAATTATAATGGACGCATTAATCCGTACAGCATTGGTCGTAAAAAAGACTTTTGGAATCGCTTAACCATTGCCTATTTCGACTTGCTGATCCAAGACGTTTTGGATGATGTTAAAAAGCAACGCACCACACATACGCAAGCGTTCATCGATCGTTTCTTCAATGACTTTGAAGAAATCAACGACCACCTAATGACAGCTGACCCGGTACAATTCCCAGGCTTTAGAAGCGCTATCGAAAAAGCTTTAAGCTCTAATGTGACGCCATGTGGTGTAATCACAGGTTTTGGCACCATCAAGATTGGTGAAGAGAGTCGCCGCGTCGGCACATTGATTTCTAACCTAGATTTCCAAGCTGGTGCTTTCGACATGGCCAGTGCCGAGAAATTCTGCAAATTATTAGTGGAATGCGCTCGTCACAATTACCCAGTTGTGTGTTTTGTTAGTTCCGGCGGCATGCAAACCAAAGAAGGTGCATCCGCCCTATTCTCCATGTCTGTGGTGAACGACCGTATCACACGCTTTGTACGTGACAATGATTTACCAATCGTCATCTTTGGTTACGGCGACTGCACTGGTGGCGCACAAGCCAGCTTTGTAACACATCCAATGGTGCAAACTTTCTATTTCTCAGGCACAAACATGCCTTTCGCTGGACAAATTGTTGTGCCATCTTATTTGCCATCTACATCGACACTATCGAACTACCTTTCATTAAATAGTCAGTCCATGGCTGATCTAGTGAAACACCCGTTCGTAGAAGATTTAGATAGTCAATTACGTGCCATCGACCCAGCCATTCCAGTTGCACGTAAAACTGTTGATGAAGTTCTTGCACGTATATTGAAAGGCTTCGTTACACCAGGCAAAGCAACAGCGAAAGAAGTCACCAACCAAAACAAAGAGAAGCTGTTCCGCCCAGTGAAAAAAGTGTTGGTACATGCCCGCGGTTGTACCGCCGAGAAGCTGGTTCGCAAAGCGCAAGAAAATGATATTGACGTTGTGTTAGTCCAATCTGATCCTGACATGAACAGCACCGCAGCTGACAATCTAAACAGCAAGGGCCGCTTAGTATGTATCGGTGGTAACACACCGGATGAAAGTTATCTAAACGCTCAGAGTGTGATTCGTATTGCTGAACTTGAGCAGGTGGATTCTTTACACCCTGGCATTGGCTTCCTATCAGAAAGTGCACAGTTTGCTGCTTTCTGCGGCAATCATGACATTAATTTCATTGGGCCAAGTGTTTCTTCCATGGAAACCATGGGTAATAAATCCAATGCAATCAATACAGCCATTAGCTCTGGTGTACCTGTTGTGCCTGGCTCTCACGGCATTGTGACCACATCAGCCATGGCAGCAAAAGTAGCCGATGAAATTGGTTACCCTGTACTACTGAAAGCCGTACACGGTGGTGGCGGTAAAGGCATCCAAGTGGTGCACGACCCTGCGGACATTCATGAGTTATTCCATCAAATTTCTACCGAAGCTCGCAGTGCATTTGGTAGTGGCGATGTGTACCTAGAAAAATTCGTAACGTCTTTGCGTCACATCGAAGTGCAAATTCTTCGTGATAGCCAAGGCAATACAAAAGTACTTGGACTACGTGATTGTTCGGTACAACGTAACAACCAAAAAATTATCGAAGAATCTGGTTCCACCATGCTGCCAAGCAACCTTGAAGAAAAGGTTTATGATTATGCAGCTAAACTAGCAGATGCCGTTGATTACTATGGTGCAGGCACCGTGGAGTTCATCTATAACCTTGATGCCAATGATGTTTACTTTATGGAGATGAATACTCGTCTTCAAGTCGAGCATCCTGTTACTGAGTTAGTAACAGACATCGATATCATGGGCCAACAATTTAAGATTGCCAGCGGCCAAAGCATTGCCGACATCAAGGTGAAGCAAAAAGGTTACGCCATGGAACTGCGTATCAATGCTGAAAAAGCCACTATTCAAGGCGAAGATATTCAGTTTATTCCTAACGCAGGTAAGATCACTCGCTTTGAACTACCTGAAGATAAGAATATTCAAATACTGAAATCCATCGATTCAGGCAAAGAAGTGACTCCTTTCTACGACAGCATGGTGGTCCAAGTCATTTGCTACGGTAAAGATCGTAACGATACTATTAAGAAACTTCTTAATTATTTAGATAATGTGGTTATCCAAGGTGTTAGCACTAATATTCCACTACTTAAGCGTATTCTTAACGATGACGTTTTTGTAAATGGTGATTACGATACTAACTACTTACCTAATTTCTTGAATCGCATTGATCAGCAAAAATTAATTGAAGATATCGCAACAAGTGCTGGTGATGACAAACAAAGCATGACATTGGATAACCTTCGTATTGAAGGCTCTAATGAACTTAAAGTTTTAGCACCTGCAAGCTCGATTTTCTACAGTGCGCCTTCACCAACTGAACCGCCGTATGTAAAAGAAGGTGATACTATTTCGGTTACGAAAACCTTGTGTTTAATGGAAGCCATGAAGATGTTCAGCCCTCTGACATTGAAATCTTTCAACTCACAAGGTAATACCTTGTATGACCCAGATGCACAGTACAAAATCGTACGCATTCACAATGCAGAAGGACAACAAGTGAATCAGGGTGACTTACTCTTTGTAATCAGCCCAGTTCAACATTAAGCCAATAAAAAACCCCAGCTAGCTGGGGTTTTTTATTGTTATTTCATTTTATTCAATAATCCATCTGGCGGACTGGTTAGCTGAGCGTCTTTGCGGAATAAAATCGCTGTCTTGATTCGACAGATTTCATCTTCTCCTCTTCGTAACAAATAATACAAGTCAAATCCATATTTGTGCTGCTCTCCCAGAAGTAAATCCATCGTGAGATGTTCTTGAGCAAACGCTTCATTTATATACTGCAGCGCCGCATCAGCCATTATGGTTGAGCAACCATCAATATCCAGCTCATGAAATCCCATTGAATGAAACCAAGCGCTGCGACATTCTTGGGCATAAACCAATAAACGATCATTGCCCAAATGGCCCGCATAATTGATATCCGTCACGCGGACAAAAATATCCATAGAAAATAGAACTGATTGAGGTAAATCCAGTCGAATACGCATGGCTTTTCACATGAAAGTTATGGATGCATAAGCTATTATGCCATTATTTTTAGTAACATTGGGCCAAAGCACACATTAAGTTTGGTTAAGTGCTATAAATAGGCATAAGCCTATGATTTTCTTGAATGCATCATCCAATAAGGAATATAACGTTATATGTTGCGTCATCTCATACTCCTCAGTACGCTTTTCTGTTCATTTTTAGTACAAGCAAACACCACTGATGTTCCTGTATTAAAACCCGAAACTGAGCACGCATTAACCAATCGCGCGGTTGTACACCATCTATATCAACACCATTACTCTAGAAAATATCTAAACGATGAATTTTCTGAGAAGGTCTATACCCGCTATTTAGATATTTTAGACAATACCCGCTCTTACTTTACGCAAGGGGACATTGACCAATTTGCGAAATACCACAACAAACTAGACGATGCCATTAAGACCAACAATCTAGAGCCTGCCTTTGAAATCTACAACCGTTATGAACAACGCGCTATCGAGCGCCTAGATTATGCTTTAAAACTACTAAAAGGCGGCGTAAAACAATTTGATTTCAACAAAGATGAATCGCTAGAGCTCGATCGAGAAAAAGCCCCCTGGGCAAAGTCCAGCGCAGAGCTGGATCAACTATGGCGTAAACGTATTAAAAATACTGTTTTAAATCTTAAACTTGCCGGCAAAAAAGACGACGACATTACCAGCTTGCTCGAACGTCGCTATGAAAGCCAACTAAACCGTATCAAACAAATAAATTCTGAAGATGCATTCCAGTCATATATGAATGCCCTCACCTATACGTTTGATCCCCACACTCAATACATGTCACCGCGCAACAGCGAAAACTTCAACATTAACATGAGCCTATCGCTTCAAGGTATTGGCGCAGTCTTAAGATCAGAAAATGAAAACACCATTGTTGAGCGTTTAGTACCTGGTGGCCCAGCTGCAAAAGCCGGCCAATTAAACCCAAGCGATAAAATCATTGGTGTTGCTCAAGGCAAAGATGAAATGGTTGACGTGATTGGCTGGCGCCTAGACGAAGTCGTTGATCTTATACGCGGCCCGAAAGACAGCACCGTGCGCCTAGATATCGTTTCTGGCAGTGGTCAAACCGAAACCCACCGCACAATCTCAATTGTTCGTGATGAAGTGAAGTTAGAAGACCGTGCGGCGCAAAGTGAAGTTCTAAAAGTTAAGCGTGACGACAAAGATTACAAACTAGGTGTCATTGACATCCCTGCTTTTTATGCAGACTTCGAGGCCAAAAATGCAAATGACCCGAACTACCGCAGCACCACACGAGATGTAAGCAATCTCATCATCAAACTTAAAGAAGAGAACATTGATGGCTTAATCATTGATCTTCGCAACAACGGTGGCGGTTCTTTGGCTGAAGTGAACAACCTTGTGGGCTTATTCATTCCAAAAGGACCAACCGTACAAGTACATTACAGCTTTGGTCACACACAAGTGTTAGCCGACCAAGATCCTTCCGTTTTATACGACGGACCATTAGTGGTATTGACTAACCGCCTAAGTGCGAGTGCCTCTGAGATCTTTGCTGGTGCCATCCAAGATTATGGACGCGGTTTGATCGTAGGCAGTCAAACCTTTGGTAAAGGGACCGTTCAAACCCTAATCCCCTTATTCCGTGGTCAAATGAAAGTCACAAACGCTAAATTTTACCGTGTAAGTGGCGAGAGCACACAACATAGAGGTGTCATCCCTGACATTGCTTACCCAGAAATTTACGATGTAGAAAAGATCGGAGAAAGCGCTCTAGAAGAAGCCCTGCCTTGGGATAAAATTGATGCATCAAAATATAAACCTCAGCACAGCTTAACTAATGTGATCCCCCAGCTCGAAAAAGCTCATGCGAAACGCATTAAAAACAACCCTGACTTCAACTACTTAAATGAACAAGTTGAGTTTCTAAAAGAACTGCGCAATGACACCAGCATCTCTCTCAACATCAAAACACGAGAGAAAGAACGTGAAGATATGGAAGCCCGTAGATTAGCGCTAGAAAACAAGCGTCGTAAAGCAAAAGGCCTTGAGTTACTGGACCATTTAGAAGAAGAGTCTGATGAACCAAGCATGGAAGAAACTGACAAAAAAGATGCCACTGAAGATGCTCTTCTAGTAGAAGGCGGTGAAATTCTCGTTGATTTCATTCATACCAATATCAATAACGCTCTTACTAAGAAATAGATCAAATCAGATCCAGATCCTAGAAAATAAAAAACCACGCAATGCGTGGTTTTTTATTATTCTCGAAAGAGTGTTATTCAAACCAAACTACTTGATTTTTCCTTCCAGAATATCAGCATCCATCACTAAAAGTTTCAACGCTTTAGATGAAAACTCCCGACGATACAAAACAGCCACCACGACAAACGTAGCAAACATGAAAAGAACTGGATGAATAAACCAAGCCAAAGACGCCATCGAGAAATAGTAGGCTCTTAAGCCATAATTAAAAGCATGACCCGCTTGATCCAAAATCTTACCCGTTGAATAAGCGTACTCTTTCCTTTGTCTAGCATTAAACTGCTCTTGATCCGGCATGGGTGCTGCTCCTACCAGCACGCTACCAAACCCATATTGACGTAACGACCAAGTAAAGCTAAAAAACGCATACACCATAATAAAGAGCAATAAACCAAGCTTATAAGGATTAAAACCCGCCCCTACACTCACAAACAACTCCCATTTGGAAGCCGACGTCAGTGCAGTCAAAATGGCGGCTATGATAATCACGGTCGTTGACGCCATAAAGTTCACGTTGCGCTCAACATTCGCAATTAAAGCTGCATCACCAATGCGGTTATCTCGTAACATCATGCGTTCCATCCAGGACACACGATGAAGATCCAATACCGATGCCAAGCAATGAGTTCGCTTAGCCATATACTTAGCAAATACGCTATAACCTACCCAGATCACCACAAAAAAGATTAAGGCAATTAGATTCCAAATCTCAGTATCCAAAAATGGATGTATCTGCATAACCACCCTTATTTAAGAAAGTTAACGATTTCTTTATCGTTAAGCGCCTTGTTAAATAATTCCGATAACATGGCATTCAAATAATTCTGATTAAACTCTTGAGTTGGTGCCGTGGCCACATCCTGTGCACGATTTGCAGCAAAACGCTTAGTCAAATTGGCGGCTCCACGGGTAATTTTCACCACAATTTCCCCTTCCAACTCAATGTGACTCACCCAGCTTTCATCAGGAGAAAAATAACGTAGTTTTACAATTTCAACTTCTAGCTTCGACAGCGGCTCAGGACGTTTCTCCATATCAATATTCTGCGCCAGCATAGCATTTTGTAGACTTTGACCGATTGACTTAGCCAAGGACTCTTCAAAACTAATAGGCCCTTGATTCTTAGCATTTCGGTATCCCAATAAATCTGTATTTTCACGTTTATCAGAAACCACCAATTCAATCGGTACGCTCACACCATTCAATTGCTCAAAGTTTAATACCGGCTCTACTTTCAACGTTTGCGGACCAACCGCACAACCTGCCAATAAAGCTATCCCAATAAATACCAAACCAAATTTCATTTTGTCACTCCTTTATACTTTATTCTCAGTTTAGCTGGCTTTATACAGCCTGCTCTTTTCGTAAGAACACCCACTCATTCTCTGATGACTGCTCCGGAGAAAACCAATAGCCTGCCACATCAAATTTTTTAATTTCATCAACTTGCTTGATTTTGTTTTTAATAACGTAAGCCGCCATCATTCCTCGTGCTTTCTTTGCAAAGAAACTGATCACCTTGAACTGGCCATTTTTTTCATCTTTGAAAACTGGTGTAATCACTCGGGCTTTCAATTGTTTAGGCTTAACCGCTTTAAAATATTCATTTGAGGCGAGATTTAACACCACATCTTTTGCCGCTGGCTCTTCATTAATTTTATTCGTAATTGTATCACCCCAAAAATCATACAGGTTTTTACCTCTTTGATTTTCAAACTTGGTGCCCATTTCTAAACGATAAGGCTGCATAAGATCCAGCGGCTTCAATAAGCCATACAATCCAGACAGCATACGAAAATGCTTTTGCGCAAAGGTTATATCTGCCTTCTTAAACGAATAGGCATCTAAACCCGTATACACATCCCCTTTAAAGGCAAACATGGCTGGGCGAGCATTATCTAGCGTAAATGGCTGCGCCCAATGTTGAAACCGATTTACATTTAAAACAGCTAATTTATCACTCAACTTCATCAAGCTGCCCACATCTTTCGGGGTGAGTTTCGTTAACTCATTAATCAACTGCTGTGCATCATCCAGTAACTCAGGCTGTGTAAAATCCGCTGTCGGCAGTGGACTTTCATAATCTAGGGTTTTAGCTGGAGAGACGATTAATAACATCACAATTCCTTACATCTTTTACCACATTGGCACATTTGGTCGTTTAACAATGGATTCTAGGATACGTATAGTACGGGCAATGCTGCCAGCCATCAAAAGCAAACAATAATAAAAATGCTTACGAGGCACCCCAATTATGCAACCTAAACCAGTCACCGGCTTAAATGTGCTGACGTCTACCTTGCGCATATTGCCAGATATTGGCCGTATTCTTAAAGGGATTTATCACCTCGCCAGCGCCAAAGCCGATAAATATCAATCCATCGGTCGTATGTTCGAAACACGCGCAGCACAGCACCCAGATCAATGCTTCCTGCGTTATGAAGATACGCAATACAGCTACAAACAGTTTAACCTGTGGAGCAATCAGATTTGTCACTACCTAGCTTCACAAGGAGTCAAAAGTGGTGATGTCGTCGCCTTGATGATGGAAAACCGTCCTGAAACATTAGCCTGCGTATTAGGCATTACTAAATTGGGTGCCATCGTCAGCATGATCAACACCACCCAAAGAGACGAAGTACTACTGCATAGTTTAACAACCGTTACACCCAAAATGACCATCATTGGGGAGGAATGCGTTGCGGTTTACCAAGACGTTGCCGATAAAATAAACAAAACCCCAGAATTTAAGCAGTTCTATATGGCTGATGGTTCAACAACCCCCGCTCCTGCTGACTTTATTGACCTAGATAAAGCACTTGAGGACCAACCCACCCACAACCCAGAAAGCTCCTCTCAAATCCAGATGAAACAAACGGCTTATTATATTTTCACATCTGGCACTACGGGATTACCAAAAGCTTCGATTCTTACTCATTTTCGTTGGATTAAAGCCATGGGGGCATTTGGTCTCTCTGCTTTCAGAATACGCCATAATGACGTTTTCTATGTTTGCCTACCCCTGTATCACAATAACGCACTTACCGTCTCATGGGGCTCCATTGTAGGCGCTGGAGCAACCATGGTGCTTGCCCGTAAATTCAGCGCATCAAGGTTTTGGGATGACTGCCGTCGTTACGATGTCACAGCCTTTTGCTACATCGGCGAACTGTGTCGCTACCTGCTAAACCAACCAGAAAAAAGCAATGATCGCGAGCATAAAGTTCGCGTTATGGGCGGCAATGGCCTGCGTCCAGATATATGGATGAGATTCAAACAACGCTTTGGTGTGCCTCAAATCATGGAGCTATATGGCGCCAGTGAATGTAATATCGCTTTTGTGAACAGCCTTAACTTAGATATGACCGCAGGCTACTGCCCAATGAGCTTCGATATTGTGAAATACGACATAGAAAAAGACGAAGCCATACGCGACGCACAAGGCTTTCTGATTCCAGTTGAGAAAGGTGAAACTGGGCTATTAATTGCCGAAGTCACGGAGCGCAGCCCTTATGAGGGGTACACAAACCAAAAAGCTAATCAATCCAAGATCATGCGAGATGTCTTTAAAGACGGTGACATGTATTTCAACAGCGGCGATCTTGTGCAACGACAAGGCTACAAACACGTGGCCTTTGTGGATCGTCTAGGTGATACCTTCCGCTGGAAAGGAGAAAACGTGGCAACCACAGAAGTAGAAGAAGTCACCAATCAATTTCCACAGATAGATCACAGTGTTGTGTATGGCGTACAAATTCCTAATAGTGACGGGCGTGCAGGCATGGCAGCCATCACTCTCAACACCGAATTAAATCAATTTGACGTCAATTCATTTAGCGAACACGTGAAAAGCAAACTGCCTGGTTATGCTGTACCTTTGTTTCTACGTATCAGGCAACAGCAAGACATTACCGGCACATTTAAATACAAAAAAGGGGATTTAAAAAAAGAAGGGTTCAACTTTGAAACGTTTAATGAACCAGTATTCGTATTATTACCCAACCAAACCCAATACCAGCCATTAGACAAACAAACACTTAGCCAACTAAACCTTGGCGCTGTCCAAATCTAAAGGAAACAAAACCTGTACCTAAGGTAGGTACAGGTTTTTAATCTCCAGCCATGCCTCATCCTCATCCATATTCTCAACTAGGCTTTGAATAAAGCTAAAAACATCAGACTGGTCTTTAGTCACTAATATTCTTACCTGATACACACCACTGGGCTTAGGGCTTATAAACAATTCACTTTGAATACCAAGCAATTGACTATAAAACTTTAAAGGGCCTTCATTTACTATGATGGCATCTAGATCGCCTACTTTATGTAAGCGTTTAAGGTTTTGCAGATCTCCTTCCGCATCAATTCGTTGTGCTTTTCCATCTTTCACTAAACTGTCTAATATCGGGTATGTGTATCCCTTAATACCGCCTATTCTTTTCCCCACGTAATCCTCTGCCGCGGAAAAAGAAAATGGCTTATCTTTTACCGATACAATCTCATCTTTTAACGTCAGAACCGGTTCACTCCAGAAATATTGTTCCTGCTCAACATCATTGAACCAAATAGGATTAACGAATAAAACGACCGCAGGCTGACCCTGCTTCAACCTTGATTGTAATGAACCCATAGAAACCAAATTAATATTAAACTGGTATCGGCCATTGCTAACATTAGAAAGATATCGGGCGAACGCAAAACTTAATCCAATGGACTTATCTTGACTGACCACCATGGGAGGGAATTTATGATATTCGTAAATATCAATGAGAACAGGAGAGCTGAGCGCAGGTCGGCTTAATGCAAACAATAAACCGACAATCCAATAACAAACCCGCGAGAGAAATCTTGCCACCCTATTCTCGCAAGCTTATAAAATAAAGTTAGAAACTTGTTTAGTTAAACTATCCGATTGCACATTCAATCCCTTCACTGCATTACCGATAGCCTGCGCACTTTGCTGTGCATTTTGACTCAATTCGTTTACTCCCGTTAGATTACTATTAATTTCGTCGATAACAGACGTTTGTTCTTCAATGGCTGATGCCACCTGTAAAATTCGATCACTGATACTCACCAATGAAACCGAAATTACCGACAAGTTTTCTTCTGATTTTCTAGCATACTCAACTGTAGAGGTCGCCCTATCTTGACCTTCTTTCATGCTTTCAACCGCGCGATTCACACCACCACGTAAATTTTCAATCATATTATTAATATCACCAGTTGATTGCTGTGTTTTGCTGGCAAGGGTTCTAACTTCATCTGCCACAACCGCAAACCCGCGGCCTTGTTCGCCCGCCCGCGCCGCTTCAATAGCTGCATTAAGCGCTAACAAGTTAGTTTGTTCAGCAATGCCTTTAATGACATCCAATACCGATGCTATATTTGTGGTTTCTTCTACCAACTCTTGAATCACTAAACCTGAATTGCTGACATTGTCAGCAAGCGCTTCAATTTCATCCATGGCCCTTTTAAAATCCGCAGCCACTTGTTTGGCGGTTAAATCGGATTGTTTAGCTTCTTCTGAAACCTGCTGAGTATTATTGGAAACCTCTTGAATCGCCAAGCCCATTTCATGGTTGGCCGTAGAAACCATTTCCATGGATTTGGCGTATTGCTCACTATTAGCCAAACTATCCTGCGCGCCTTCTTTCAAATGACCGCTGGCTCCATTTACTTCTAATGCCACGGTTTGAATGTTCTTCATTAAAGACTGCATGCCTGATAAAAACTTATTAAAGCTATGGGATAAACGTCCGATCTCATCATTGCCTAATCTAGGCATGCGCTTAGTTAAATCCCCTTTACCACTAGCCAACTCATCAAGGGCATTGGATAAATTATTAAGTGGACCAATAATCATGCGCGGAAAAAATATAGCGACACATGCCGTAAGAATAATTGCCACGGCAACTAACAATAATGTATTGGACATAGCTTGACGTTTGGTTTCAGCGGTATGCAATTGTAGCGCAGCGGCTTCCTTCCCAAGACGTTCACCTAATGAATCCAATTCATCACGCATGGATTCAAATACCTTATCTAAGCTGTCGGCACTCAATTGTGTGGCAATATCAGAAGATATAGAGCCGTCTTTGACCTTTTGTACTAATGACTCTGTCTGTGGGCGCCAATTGTTAAAGGCCTTGAGGAATTTTTCGGCCTCCATACGAATTTCAGAAGAAACATCCAAAGTGCTGATCTTTTTCACCCTATCTTCAACTTGCTGAATATTCTCTTGATGCATCTTGAAATAGCCAGCATTTGCCAATCCCAAAGCGATCGTTCGCTCTGCAATTTGCGCCTGATACAAATCTCGATCCGCATTTAGGACAAGCTCAATACCCGGAATGTATTCTTCATTTATATGCGAAAACTCTTTTGAGATCCTGTCCATATCAATAATTTGCAAAGCAGAAAGAATTAGAAGTAATACGCCAATTACCGCTATGGGCAAACGTAGTTTTTTTGCAAGTCCTAGGTCCGACCACTTCATGCTATATCTCCATTATCGATACATTCAGAATAGTTGACGCAAGGGGTTAATCAAAGAACAGGAAACTAGAACAAATAAACCAAGCCTTTGGCGTTTTTATCCTTTCATAGCCCTTTAGACCTATATAGTCTAAAGTTTCATTAAAGCGTAGTTTGTTATAGTCAAAACTTCAGACACTCAGAATACAGCTGGTCCAAACAGGTTATGTCCGAACTCATTCACTACTCCAGTGACGATGATTGCCAACACTGCCTGCATTTTTTTGCAGCCAGTGAGGTAGACACCAACGCACCTATCGTTTTGCTGTTTCCAGCCATGGGTGTAAAAGCCCCTTACTACTTTAAATTAGCCGAGAGCTTTAATGACTTGGGACTGCATTTCGCATGTACGGACCTTCGCGGTAACGGCCCTATGCATCAACAACCCTCTTGGGGTTATAACTTTGGCTATGCCGAAATGCTGAAATTAGATTGGCCCGCCGCCATACAAAAAATCAAGCAACGTTATCCAGACAACCCGTTATATTTAATGGGACACAGTTTAGGTGGACAACTTAGTGCGTGTTATACCGCCATGAATCCTAAGGATGTTAATGGCGTCATCATCATTGCGGCCGGCAATGTACATTACAAAGCGTTCCACCATAAATGGCGGACTTTGTTTGGTACTCAATTCCTTTCTCTCAGCAGTCAATTATTCGGCTACATGCCAGGAAACACCTTAGGATTTGCAGGCCGCGAAGCGCGACAAGTCATGCGAGACTGGGCTTACAACGCGCGTACGGGTCGCTATCGAATCAAACTGAAAACCGGTTACCACCTGTTAGATGGCTATCTAACACAATTAAAACGTCCTGTTTTAGCCATCAGCTTTGACGGCGATAAATTCTCCCCCCATAGCTCAATGGTTAAACTATTAGATAAAATGCCCTGCGCCCCCAAACAGCATATCCGCACCAGTGCTTTAGAGATGGATGTAGCAGAAATTGGTCATTTCAGCTGGGTGAAACACACGGAAAAGCTGGCGCCAAAAATTCATCAATGGATTCAACAAAGCCACACCAATGGATAACTGGACGCTGTTATTTCTAACCTTAGCCACCATTGGCACCAGTGGTTTTGCTGCCATCATAGGACAAGGCGGCGGGTTAATATTATTTGCTATTTTGGCCATATATATCGATTTGCCAGTACTCATTGCCCTACATGCTGTCATTCAATTAGTCAGTAACAGCAGCCGAGCTGCATTGGCTTTACCCCATATACACTGGCCCGTTATACGCCCCATTCTTATGGGCATCATTATAGGCGCCATCATCATCACGCCATTACTCGAAAACATAAATTGGCAATGGATGACACCACTCATGGGGCTTTACATCTTATATATGACATGGGGGAAGAAGATTAAGCTCCCCTTCTCACTACCTTTCCCATTAGTCTCGACGGGACTCCTGCAAGGCAGCCTAGGTATGGCCTTAGGAGCAACAGGGCCACTTACAAACGCACTTTTATTGGCAAAAGGATTAAGCAAAGACGCCATCGTTGCCAGCAATGCTGTGATCATGAGCTTAAGCCACTTAATGAAAATTATTTTATTTACATTACTAGGTATCAGTCTTTTAGAGTTTGCACTGCCACTCGTATTTTTATGCGTTGCTGCCATTTTGGGCTCATACCTAGGTAGCCACCTAAGATCAAAGATCCCTGAACACCAATTCATGTGGTTGTTTAAAATCATTCTCACTGTATTGGCCATTCGCTTAACCCTAAGCAATCTATCTATTTAAAACCCACATATATAACCCACTTCGATTCATGGAACTGTCATATTCTGACGCCACACTTTCTCTGATGAAGTACAAGACAACAACCTCAAAACCCGACCTGTTCAAACCGTTTTTTTCGCGCTATTCTACCTGAAAAGATAACGGTATAAATATGAGCAATTTTGACTTAGTTGAAGCTTTCGACTCTTTGGTAATACTCACTGCCAATTTATGTCAGTGTATCCGCCAACAACATGAAGGAATTTGGGTACCATTAACTGCAGCTGAGCAGGCACAAGGCTTAACACCGGTAGAAAAAGCCTGTCAAATTCTGCAAGATTTTTGGTATCAAGACGGACAAGACGGTCGCGAGACCCGAAGCTGTTTTGGATTTATTGCCCTTCCAGAATCCGTTCTTGAACTTGCATCTCAAGTTAATGCTCAAAAAGATCATCTCAAACGATCCGTTCAAGCACTGCAGAAAACCAATAAGCAACAGTGGTTAGAACTCAAAGGCGAACTGAGTCGCCGCCACCCATCCATTCAAGAGCAATTACACTTTTCCGGATTAAGTCGCCTGCACATAAAACAAACTTGGCGGACGATTCCTGTTATTTCTCGCACGCCAACGCGTATTGGCTTTAATTGGTATCACTCTGGTCGCAGCATTCAAAAAATGACTGTGCAGCAAGCGTATGATGCCCTAGCAAAGCTAGATACCAGTAGCACGCACATCCAAACACAGCTGTCTGCGGTGTCTCAATTAGCAAACAACACCCCACTAGCGAAAGTACAAAATCTTGCTCCAACCATGCGTGCTAACATCTTTTTCGAAGACGGCGAAGCCCCTTTGCGTCAAGCCATGAATATTTCTTTACCAATATTGTTCAAGGCTCATAAAAAGCGCATATTACCTCAACACAATGAACCAGAAATTATGCCGCCAGCCTCGCGACAACGAGCTGTACGCAGTGATCGAAAAATTGAAGATGAACCGTTTCTACCCAGTATTCGAGTTCACCGATACAACCCATAATGAAACGTGACGGATAAACACAAGATGGAAATATATGGTCACCGAGGCGCCAAGGGCGTCACAATGGAAAACAGT
The DNA here is from genome assembly GCA_013373125.1 of Gammaproteobacteria bacterium. Lineage (GTDB taxonomy): Bacteria > Pseudomonadota > Gammaproteobacteria > Pseudomonadales > Oceanobacteraceae > Bermanella. The sequence goes on from JABXIK010000116.1 coordinate 18,010, forward strand.
TTGGCTGGCTTTCAACTCGCCGCTAGCCAAGGTATCGATCGATTTGAATTGGACGTTCGCCTAAGCAGCGACGGACACATGATGGTCGTTCACGATGAAAAATTAATGCGCCTTGCAAATAGCCAACTGAAAGTCAGTAAGAGTACGGCCCAAATTTTAGGAAACACCCACCTCGTAGGCACTCAACAAGGCATCCCCACATTAGAGCAAGTTGTAGCAGCCTGTCCCAATGTGGTTCATTGGCAGTTTGAAATTAAAACCCATACAACTAACCCTGGTTTTTTACAACCCATGGTACAACTCATTGAACGCTTTCAATTACAAGATAAAGTGGTCATTACATCCAAGCATATTGGAATATTACGTGCGTTTAAGCGCACTCTGCCCCACATTGAAAGAGGGTATGTTCAAGAGTGGCCCTTACCCAACGGCTTACGTACGGCATTGAGTTTAGAATGCACCCACCTTTGTTTAAATAAAAGTTTAGCAAGGGAAAGTTATGTAAAAAAAGCGCAAAAAAAAGGACTAAAAGTCAGTGTTTGGACAGTGAATGATGCCGACGACATGTGCCGTTTATATCACCACGGCGCCGATAGTATCATCAGTGACTTCCCACAAGCTGCCAGAGAAGTTGTCACCCATTTATTAAACAAAAATAATGCATAATATGAACGCGTTATACATCACAGGAGCCGGAGTTAGCGCAGAAAGCGGCATTCCAACCTTTCGCGGTAAAGACGGCTTTTGGACCATTGGCAGTCAAAACTATACCCCCATGGAAATGGCTACTCGAGCCATGTACACCCAACAACCCGCTGAATTTTTAGCTTGGTACTATCATAGATTTGCCAGCTATCGTCATCATGGTCCCAATGAGGTTCATCACTGGCTAGCAGACAAAAATCTTATCACTCAAAACATCGATGGCCTAGATGGCAAAGCGGGCAATGAAGACTACATCGCGATTCATGGGCGCTTAGATAAAATGACCATTTTTCATGAGCAAGGAGATAACGTTTCGATACTCGATGCGCCTTGGGACTTGGTGGATGAAGCACACCTAACAGATTCGTTACTGGATATATTTCAAATCGAAAACAAACCCAAACTTAACCAAAGCTATAAGCCTTACGTTTTATTGTTTGATGAGTTTTATACTAATTTATACAAGATTGATGAAGCCCAGCAAAGAATGCAGAAGGCTGACAAAATCGTATTCATGGGAACGTCTTTTAGTGTCAACATCACGAATATTGCACTAGACACAGCCATGAAAAATCAAATTGAAGTGGAAGTGGTAGACCCTGATCCTGTTATTTTGCCCTACAAGCACGTCACCTATTTCAAAGGTAAAGCTCTCGATTATATTCAGCAACAAGGTTAATTAGATACCAGCGTATTTTTCCATCAGGCTTAAATACAACAAACGGTTTACTAAATGCTTACTACTTGTGATGCCTTGAGAGTAATTTAAGCTCTCTTGGTATTCTTGTTTTAAACTGTCTCTTTCTGCCATGAATTCATCAATATCCAATGACTCTTGGCGAGTTATTATAGCTATATTTTTTGCAAAATAACTCAAACCCAATTGATCACTGAGCAATGTTTTCACCGCATAATCAAACTGCGTATCGACCTCGGTTGTCTCACCGATTAAGTCTATTTCCATCAAAACATCGACTAAGTATTCATTCTCCTGAATGCGATTGATGAGTAAAGAACGCAAACTGGAGTTTTGCCACCTTGCTAATTCGCTTAAAGCGTCATTTGCACGAACGGCTGCGGCATCCAGTGTTATAGTTTGACTTAAGCTAACACTACTCACTTGCATGAATAGTAAGAAAATAAAAGATTTTAAATTAGGACGCATATCTCCCCCTGTAACATAACCAAGGGGATTTTACGGGCATTTTTTGAGACACGCATCACACTTAGCAGTCTAAATTGATACATGAGGTTATAATTTGTTAACGTTGCGTAATATTAATTAACCTTATGTAAACACCCTAATGAAAGCACTGATTATTATATCTTTCATATTCACACTGCTATCTGGCTGTGCTGGCGTTGCCCCTATTAATTTAGGCGTTCATGAAGAGCAACTCGCCCCCTGCCCTAATTCACCTAATTGCGTCTCTAGTTTTGCACAAGATGAACGCAAAATTGAGGCCATCAAACATCTAGATTCACTCAAACAAGCTCGAACTAAATTGCTTGATGTGCTCAAGCAGTTTGAAAATGCACAAATTATCACAGACCAAGAGCGCTATATTCGATGTGAATTCACCTCAAGAATATTTGGGTTTGTAGACGATGTTGAGTTTTTGATTCAATCCGACCTCATCCATGTACGCTCGGCATCACGCTTGGGCTACAGCGACCTAGGTGTCAACCGTGAGCGCATAGAGGCTATTCGCCAGGCTTTTACCACCCAGTGATGCTTTCAGCCCACTGGAACAGTGCGTTACAAAGGCCCACAGCAGGCGCCTTAATACCCAGATAACATTCTGCTCGTTTCTTGGTATAATGCGCCGCAATTTGAATGGCCCAGCTATATATTGGCCATCTACGGCTTACCGGAGTTTGTATGACCACCAATATCGAAACCCCAACCCATCTGCAAGACAGCCAAACGCTTCTGAGCGAAGCTGGCTTCAAAACCAGCAATGTTTGGTATCACGGTACAACCAGTGGCTTAACAAATGCCATTCTTAAAGAAGGCTTAAAGCGCTCTGGCGATAAGGAAATTAACAGTGCCACCAAGAAAACCATGGCCACCATCGGTAATAACTACACCGAACGCAAAGACCCTATTTTCTTAACACAAAGCAAAGAATTGGCTCATTTCTGGGCGAATGAAAAGGTCCGTACACGTAAAGTGCACACAGGCAATGACGAAACCCCAGAAATCATTGAAGTGACCCTTCCGGATGATTTAAACGCCAACGTAAAACCGGATGTAGGCGCCGTGGTTATGCTAATGGACTTACACCAATATATGGGACAACTTGAAGCTATCTATCAATCACATAACCTGGCGTTTGATTTAGACAAGCTGCAAGAAAATGCAATGGAAATTCCTCGTGAAGAGTATTTGACCAAACTAGGCTTGGCTTACTATCAAACAGATATTGATAGCCAGTACCTCTCCCTAGTGGGCAAATAGCCCGATACTCCAAGCATAAAAAAAGCCGAATAATCGGCTTTTTTTTATGCTTATTTTCTCGGGTCATGCACTTTTCCGCATCAAGACCTCTAGCTCTTTTTCTTCTTGTTGAGCGCGATTTTCCTTCGCCAATTCTTCTGGGGTTTTTTCTAACGATAAACCCGCTAGAGAATCCCCACCTTGTTCTACTGCACCATCACCACCATCAGCTAGCTTAATACGCAGACGTAGATTGTTTTCCGAGTCTGCATTTTTAAGTGCTTCCTCAAGAGAAATCTTACCGGACTGATATAGCTTAAATAATGCAGCATCAAAGGTTTGCATACCAAGGTTTTCAGATTTAGACATAATCTCTTTAATGCCATCCGTATCACCTTTAAACACAAGATCCTGAATAGTTTTGTTACCCAACAGCACTTCCACCGCCGCTACTCGTTTTCCGTCTATCGTAGGTATCAAACGTTGCGAAACAATGGCTTGTAAGTTAAGACCTAAATCTTGCAACAATTGCTTATGACGCTCCTCTGGGAAGAAGTTGATGATTCGATCCAAAGCTTGGTTGGCGTTATTCGCATGTAAGGTCGATATCGCTAAATGACCGGTTTCTGCAAACGCCAGTGCATGCTCCATGGTTTCTTGATCACGAATCTCCCCTATCAAAATCACATCAGGTGCTTGTCGTAAGGTATTTTTCAGAGCCGCTTTAAAGCTTTTGGTATCCACCCCAACTTCTCGCTGATTGATGATGGAGCGCTTATGGGTATGAACAAACTCGATAGGGTCTTCGATGGTGATAATATGCCCAGGCACATTGGTATTTCGATGATCAATCAAAGATGCAAGAGAAGTCGATTTTCCCGAACCGGTCCCCCCCACAAATAAAATCAAACCACGTTTGGCCAAAATAACTTTCTTTAGAACCTCTGGTAAACCTAAATCATCAAATCTAGGAATATCCGTTACGATATTACGTGCAACTAATGACACTTCATTGCGCTGGCGAAACATGTTCAAGCGAAAACGACCACCGGTTGGCAGACTAATCGCCATGTTTAATTCAAGTTCTTGCTCAAACTCTTTTTTCTGGTCTTCATCCATGACGGCTTCCACCATCTTGGCAATCTGGCCTGACTTTAAAGGTTCTTTCCCGAGGGGTTTTAACGTGCCTTGAAATTTAGCACTTGGAGGAGCACCTGTACTCAAATATAAATCCGAGCCATCATGCTTAGCCAAAATCTGCAGGTATTTAATTAACGCCATATATCTACTTCTTATTCTTCAACTACAACACAATTCAGTTTGAATAGATTTAAGCAAATAGCATTAGGGATGGATATTTACCATACCGGTAAATGTGCGCCATATAACATTTTGACGATATAAACTTCGTTTTTAGTTTATTTTTTGTATAAAAAACGGGCCGAAGCCCGTTATATTGAAGACTGCACGCCTAAGTTATTCGATTTAGTCCATTCAAGGCCGCAATACGATAAGCCTCAGCCATGGTCGGATAGTTAAACGTGTTGTTAACAAAATAACTCACATTATTGCCGCCATTGGACTGCTTCATAATGGCTTGGCCGATATGAATAATCTCAGAAGCTTGGTCACCAAAGCAGTGAATGCCTAAAATTTCTAAGGTTTCACGATGGAATAGAATCTTTAACATCCCAACACTCTCGCCGGTAATCTGAGCACGAGCGATGCTTTTCAAAAACGCTTGACCCACTTCATACGGGACTTTCTCGTTAGTGAGTTCGCGTTCAGTTTTACCAATAGAGCTGATTTCAGGAATGGTATAGATACCCGTTGGCACATCATTCACAAACCAATAGTCATCATCGCCAGCCAAGTGGGCAGCAGCCGATCGACCTTGGTCATATGCCGCAGATGCAAGACTTGGCCAACCAACCACGTCACCTACTGCATACACATGGTCACAGCTGGTCTTATAGTTCTCATCCACCTCTACTTGGCCGCGGCTGTTGGGCTCGATAGCCACATGCTCTAAACCTAGGTTATCGGTATTCCCTTTACGCCCGGCAGCCCATAACAAGGCATCGGCTTTAATGCGCTTGCCCGATTTGAAATTCATAATAACACTGTGCTCATCTGTCTCTACTGAGTCAAACAACTCGTTATGACGAATCAAAACACCTGTGTCTCTTAGGTGATAACTCAATGCATCAGAAATCTCATCATCCAAAAACGGCAACAAGCGCTCCCCAGGATTGATCAAATCTACTTTCACACCTAAACCACTAAAAATAGAGGCGTATTCAGAGCCAATTACACCCGCGCCATAAATGATAATAGTGCGCGGGGTGTGCTCTAGTTTTAAGATCGTGTCGGAATCATAAATACGCTCATGATTAAAGTTCACACCATCTGGACGGAATGGGCTAGAGCCAGTGGCTAATACGATTTGGTCTGCGTGTAAACGCGTGCTGGAAGCCGGGCCTTCGGTAATCTCAATGGTATGGCTATCAACAAAACGGCCATGACCATGGTACAAATGCACTCGATTGCGGCTATAAAACTCAGTGCGTAATTTAACTTGCTTGGCAATAACACGCTCAGCCGTCTTTAAAACGCGAGGAAAACTAAACCACCTAGGTTCACCGATATCACGGAACATAGGGTTAGTGTTATAAGAAATGATCTGCTTAACCGAGTGACGCAACGCCTTAGATGGGATGGTACCAAAATGAGTACAATTCCCCCCAACCACATTTGCCTCTTCTACCACCGCCACTTTTTTGCCTTTTTTGGCCGCATTCATTGCAGCCCCCTCACCTGAGGGTCCCGTTCCTAATACAATGACGTCATAATGGTAATCGGCCATTCAGTGCTCCTTAAATTCTGTCTTATTATTTGCTTGCATCGTACCCTAAATCAGATGCTGCTTGATTCGCTACCTTTTTCTTTTCGGTATCACATTTCTGTTTATCGCCACCACATACATCACACGCTGACTCCATACCGATAGCACTCATGCCACCACAGGATCCGCTGATGGGTTTACGGCCCAATAAAACACCCACTGCCATCAAGGCAATGACAATTAACATGAAAACAAATACCAATAAAATCATTTCCATGGGAAACCTCACTTAGCTTGCCAGCGAGCAAACGCTGGAGATGAATATTCTTTAAACCCTTCTGCACTGCGCTCAATAAGATACGCTTTGATATCCTTCTCTTCTGCAAATGCTTTTGCTTTTTCCGCTCCCATTACAAGCATAGCAGTCGCAAGCGCATCGGCACGGGCACATCGATCGTCAATAATGGTCACGGATGCCAGTGTATGCTTCACAGGCATAGCTGTAAAAGGGTCAATAGTATGACTATAGTGCTGACCATCCATTTCAAAGAAATTGCGATAATCGCCAGATGTCGCCATGGCCGCATCGGTAATTTCGAACACCTTCTGCACGCTGCGCTGTGCTTCATCTGGTTTCTCAACCGCCACTCGCCACGACTTACCCGCACCTTTATCACCTTTCACTCGCATCTCACCACCGATTTCAACCAGATAGTGTGCTAATTGTTTGGACTCCAATAATTCAGCTACCTTATCTACTGCATATCCTTTGGCAATGGCGGATAAATCCACATAGCGCTGAGCCTGTTTTTCCATTTCTTGGGTGGTGGTACTCAATAAAATGGCATCAATACCTATTTTTGATTGCGCAACCTGCTTTTCAGCTTCACTGGGCAGCTTTGTCGGCATTTTATCGGGCCCAAAACCCCATAGATTAACAACAGGGCCAACCGTCACATCAAAATACCCATTAGTGAAGCGATTCAATTCTAATGATAACGCCATGACCTCATAGAATTCTGGGCTAATTTTTTGCTTGAAAGGTGCTTCAGCCGAATTGAACACGCTCAACTCGCTATCGGATTGGTAAGTGGACATCTGGCGATTAATATCTTTTAAAAGATCATCAATTTCTTGTTGTGTTGAAACAGGATCGACATCAGAAGATTGCTGCCATTGAATGCTATAGCTGGTACCCATGGTATAACCATGGATTTTATCAAGATTGATGGGCGCCTCTGAGCAGGCTACCAACTGTAAGAGTAAGACCAATACTGCTAAAAATTTCATTCTTACGCCTTAAACGATTTCAAATAAAGAGATAAAAAATAATCTTCGTTAGGTCAGAGTAGGTATCAATAATTTGTGCAAACGATTTTCACCTAACTGAGTTAACTGCCAATAACTACGAATGCCCGATGTCTCTTTAGCCACATTTTCAATTACCCCAGCACCTTTAAGATACGCTTTCAAACGTTGAAATTCGATGTCATTACAGCGCACACCAGAAAGTGCATGTGAATCCGGAATAGCTGACATGAAGTTCTCACGGTAATTATCTTCAACGTAAGCCTCTAAAGCCGATCGCATACGATCTTCTGTCACAGGCGATGTCATCAGTGAGCCAATATTTAGAAATGCCATATCCCAAGTAAGCAAAATGCTTTGTGTCACCTCATGACAATTACCATGTGCAAATACCTTTCCGGTAAACCGCATCGGATAGCTTTCCATGCCAAATAAGGTATCTGTGATGGCATCATGCAAGTTCACGTTTAAATCTGGATCAGGTTGTGCTGACACTTCTTTCAAGCCCAACTGAGGTTTCAGGTAGTCACGTAAAACCTGACGAGTGATCAGCAATAAATCTTCTTTATGATTCCAATACTTAAAAATACCTGACATGGTTAATCGGTGCAGCGAACGTAAACGCTGAATATCTTGCGCCGACATACCTTTTAATTCGGTATTCTTTAGTAATGCAACCAGTGTTTTTTGTTTGCTTTTGGCATAGACAGCTTCACGATGGATGTAACTCTCGCTGGTTTCAGAAATGGCGCCATAAGAATCCCCCACCAGCAATACCACAATATCACTGCTGTCTATGGTTTTGCGCACTAACGACCAATCGTAATCACCAGATTTAGGTGTATAGAAAAGGCTTACCGGCAATCCACCCAATTGAAGAATCACACGGTTAATCGTGTACAGAATATCCGAACTATCCTCAGGATCTGCACAAATATAAACCTTAGGTTCTGGGTTATGACTCATATCCTTATTTACCGCTGTTAAATCCAAGCTAAAATCTTAGCCAAGTATAAAATTAAACTGATTGAAAATGCTGACATCAAGGTGCTCAATGCAATGATATTGGATGCCAAAACAAAGTTTCCACCCATGGCTCTTACCATCACAAAACTGGCAGCCGCGGTTGGACTCGCAAACATCAAAATAATGCAACCAATCTCCACCCCATTAAATCCAAGGGCATAGGCAGCAACGCCGACAAATACAGGCACGATGACCAATTTGGCAAAAACCGCTTGCGTAGAGAGAGAGCTGGTATGTTTCAACTCTCGTAAACTTAACGAGCCACCAATGGCAATCAGTGCGAGGGGCAATGTCATGCGGGCTAAATACTGACCAGCATCATACATGACTTTTGGCAGCTTGAAATCTAGCCAAGCACAAAAAAAGCCAAGAAAAATAGCGATAATCAGCGGGTTTTTGCCAATATCCTTTATTGTCTTGCCCCATTGTACTGAACGCCCTGGGTGCAAGCTTCGATTCAGAGCATATACGGACAAAATGTTAAAAATAGGCGTCACAACGGCTAAGATAACCGCACCAATGGCTAGCCCCTCTTCATTAAAGGCTTTAGCGCACAGAGCGATGCCGACAATGCCAAGATTACTCCTAAACGCACCTTGCACGGCAACGCCACGATCTTCATGGGGCACCCAAAGAGCAGACAACCACCAGAATACTAAAAAACTTACAATGGCCGCGGCAATGCAAAACCAGACTAGGGGTAACTGATCACCAAGATGCAAATCGTTATCAATCATAGAGAGAAAGATAAGAATAGGAAGGCAAATATTGAACACCAATGAAGAGGCATTACCTACAAAACCACTATCGATGTGCCCTCTTCGCTTCAGATACAAGCCCACAAAGACAATGATAAAGACAGGCCCTGTAACCGATAAGGTGTACTCTAACGCTGACAAATAACCCATAAGAGCCCCAAAAAAGCCGGATTATACCACCTTCTTACACAATCAACTGTTCAACAAACAATCAATTCATTTATTTAGGTGAATATGTTAATATGCGCCCCATACGTATAGGTGCATATCATGTCTCGAGTTAAAAAATCACGTTCTCTCAAACGCGTTACAGGCGGGGTCAAAACCGGCTCTAAAGAGCGTACCAAACTAGAGAACAAACAGCGTAAAGCCAAGAAAAAATCTGCACAGCCTAGCAAGACGGGCCGTCAGCGCTCGGTTTACCAGAAATTTTTGGATGACAACAATCTCATCGAAAAACAACACGTCGCTAAACCCGTGAAACCGGTTATTGAAGTCACCACGGAAGAAACGGTTACTGCGAAGCCTGAGAGAACCAGGGAGCGCTCTGAAAACTTGTGGGACCAACTTGAGAAACCTACGAGCAACGACATTTTCTAATTTATGCAAGCAGAGCAACTTTCCGTCGCTGCGGGTGAATTATCTATAGTTCGCCCTGGCGCATCCCCCAAGCAAGCACTTCGAGCTTGGGATGCCGCCGATGAATACCTTATAAAATTAATTGAAGAATTAACTCACCAGCCCGAACTCCTCATTATCAATGACCAATTCGGGGCTTTAGGTTGCGCCTGTAATAAAGCTCTTCATATTTGGCAAAGTGACAGTTTTTGCGCCAAAGAAGCATTTGAGTTAAATCGAAAAATTAATGAGATTGAGGGCGAGATCCCTTTTCTAGAATCCACCAGAGCCATCAATGCGGATAACAAACTTGCTCTGATCAAGTTGCCCAGAAATACCAGCCTACTCGAATACCAGCTCAATCGATGCCACGAAATGGGAATAAAAGAAGTTTGGTTAGCCGGCATGATGAAACATCTACCCAAAACCATTTTGGAACAGTTACAACGCTTTGGAACTGTCGAACGATTACCTTTCATCAAAAAGGCCACCGTTTTTAAACTCCAATTGACTCAAGCAATTCCTGATTCTTACCCGAAGCAAAATACTTTTTCCGGGGTGAAACTTTCAAGTCATGCCAATGTTTTCGGCCGTGATAAACTAGATCCTGGTGCACAATTTTTTATCGATAATATGTCAGCACTACCCAAAGCCCAGAATGTTGCAGATTTGTGCTGCGGGAGTGGCATTCTCGGTATCAAATACGCAAGCAATTCACCAGAAAGCAACCTGCATTTTTTTGATGAATCCTATATGGCAATTGAAAGTACCCAGGCGTCATGGAAATTAAATCAGCTATCCAATCAAAAACATTTTCACTGGGCAGATGGGTTACCTGATTCAGGCACCAAATTCGATCTTATTCTGTGCAATCCACCTTTTCATGAGAGCAATACGGTTGGCGACCACATCGCCAAGCGCTTATTCAAGCAAAGCCGAAAAGCACTTTCTGCAAATGGACAATTGATAGTAGTGGGAAATCGCCATCTTAAATATCACATAACACTAAAAACGTATTTTAAGAACGTGAAACAAATCGCCGCCAACCCTAAATTTGTACTGCTAAGTGCCAATGGCTGATTACGATATCCCAGCGCAAACCACTGAAAGCGAAATCGACGTTAAAAAAAGTCGTTTTATAGCCTTTGCCGCTCATACTCCTGGCATAGAGAGCGCTAAAAGCTTTATTCAAAGCCTTAAAGATCGCTACCCTGATGCTCGCCATCATTGCTACGCTTTCAAAGCAGGTAAGCCAGAAGACAGCAACCAATTTGGCTTCAGCGACGATAATGAGCCCAGCGGTACAGCTGGCATGCCCATTTTTTCCCATCTTCAGCACAGCAATCTTGGTGAAATCACCATAGTGGTCGTGCGCTATTTTGGCGGAATCAAACTGGGGACAGGAGGCCTGGCAAGGGCTTACGGAGATGCAGCAAAAGCGGTTATAGAAGCCCTTCCACTTAAACGCCATATTCAAATGACAACATTGAAGTTAGAGCTAGATTTTGCCCAAGAAGCTCTAGTGCGCTCGATTGTGGAGAATGCAGGAGGGAATATCTTAGCTGCCGATTACACCAGCCAAGTGGCCTTAACAGTGGAAGTTCCGAGTAACGAGCCGCTTAACCTGCCCTACTCTGTGGTGCCATCTCGTTCCACAATATAGCGAGCTATGTGTCGATAGCCATCTTGCATCATACTATTGAAGCTCATATACACTTCAAATTCTTGCTGAGACACTCGGCGAATACTCTGGATCTGAGCTTGAGTTTCTAGCTGTACGGTTTCGCCTGAGCCAAATCCCAATTCTAATGAAATCAATAAAATAGGAAATTTGGGCTGTGCTTCGAAATTCTTATTGCCATGTAAAGAGGTAATCTCCTCTTCTGTACAGCTGACACACACACCACGAGGCGTTATATGGCTACCGACCAATGAAAATGTTTGAGTCCCTTCCAACGCCATCGCATCGACCTTTAAATAAGGAGTGACGTATTGTGGGTTAACGGCTTTCATATTCATAAATCAAAAGTTGTACCAATGTCTGTACTTTAAGTAATAAACCAAATCGGCTATTTTTCAAACAGCACCTGTAATTTATAGCAAATGTAGAACAATCTTCACATACTAAATCATTAGAAATGAGCCAACTGGTTCTCAATTCTAAGACTGTATTGTTACAAGTAAGTGCCTAGAACCAGCCCTTTCGCGATATTCCCCTAAATAGATCCCCTGCCACGTACCAAGCTGCAGTCGACCATTTGAAATAGGGATTGTTAATTGTGTGCCCAATAAACTGCTCTTTATATGTGCTGGCATGTCATCTTTACCCTCATGAATATGCTCAAAATAATCACAATCTTGGGGTACGAGACGATCCATATACTCAAGAAAATCCTGACGCACTGTGGGATCTGCATTTTCATTTAAGGTGATTCCAGCAGATGTATGCTGCAAAAAGAGATGAGCTAAACCAATTTTTATGTCTCGAATCTCAGGCAGTTGAGCCTCAACTTCATCCGTTACAAGATGAAACCCATAAGACTTAGGTTGTAATGTTATCTTTATTTGTTGCCACATAGCTTTCTCAAATTCTCAAACCATAAAAAACAAAAAAGCCCATAAACCTAAGCTTATGGGCTTTTTAGCAGACTAAGGCTAGCCGCCAAAGTCATCTAACATGATGTTTTCAGGCTCAACACCTAGATCCAACAACATGTTGATCACAGATTGGTTCATGATTGGGGGCCCACACATGTAGTACTCACAATCTTCAGGAGCTGGGTGATCACGTAGGTATTGCTCAAACAATACGTTATGAATGAAGCCCGTCAATCCGGTCCAGTTATCTTCGGGCTGTGGATCAGACATAGCCACGTGCCATTGGAAGTTCGGGAACTCTGCCGCTAATGCATCATATTCATCATCGTAGAACAACTCACGTAGTGAACGCGCGCCATACCAGAAGCTCATCTTACGCGTAGATTTCAAACGCTTAAGCTGATCAAAGATATGTGAACGCATAGGTGCCATACCCGCACCACCACCGATGAATACCATTTCGGCATCGGTATCTTTTGCGAAGAATTCACCAAATGGGCCGTAAACGGTTACTTTGTCACCCGGCTTCATGTTGAACACATAGCTCGACATGATACCTGGGTTAATACCTTGAGTGCCTGGAGGTGGCGTTGCAATACGAATATTAAACTTAACCACGCCCTTCTCTTCTGGGTAGTTCGCCATAGAGTAAGCACGGATCACGTTTTCTTTGTTCACTGTTTTCAGGTCAAAGAACTTAAAGTGATTCCAGTCACCACGATACTCTTCTTCAATATCGAAATCAGAAAAGTTAATTTCAAACGGAGGGCATTCAAGTTGTACATAACCACCGGCACGGAAATCAACATTCTCGCCATCAGGTAAACGTAACGTTAATTCTTTGATGAAAGTAGCAACGTTAGGGTTAGATTCAACCGTACACTCCCACTTCTTAACACCAAATACTTCATCTTCAACTTCAATTTTCATGTCTTGTTTTACTGGAACCTGACAAGACAAACGCCAGCCTTCACGGGCATCACGTTTAGTGAAGTGCGATTCTTCCGTTGGCAGCATAGAGCCGCCACCTTCTTCAACAATACACTTACACTGAGCACAGGTACCACCGCCACCACAGGCAGAGGACAAGAACACACCATTATTAGCTAAGGTTTGAAGTAATTTATCACCCGCAGCCGCTTTGATGGTTTTCTCAGGGTCACCATTGATTTCAATGCTGACTTCACCAGAACTCACAAGCTTTGCACGAGCGCTTAGAATCACAGCCACCAGTGCAAGCACTACAGCTGTAAACATCACAACGCCCAAAATAATTTCTGTATATTCACCCATTGTCATACCTCCTTATAAAGACACGCCGGAGAATGACATAAAGCCTAAAGACATCAGGCCTACTGTCATAAAAGTAATACCCAGACCTTGTAAACCTGCTGGTACATCACTGTATTTTAGTTTTTCACGGATACCCGCTAGTGCCGTAATAGCCAAAGCCCAACCTACACCAGCGCCCATACCGTAAACCACAGATTCACCAAACTGGTAATCACGCTCTACCATGAACAAAGATGCACCCATGATGGCACAGTTAACTGTGATCAATGGAAGGAAAACACCTAATGCGTTGTAAAGTGCTGGTACGTATTTATCCAAAAACATTTCTAGAATTTGAACAATCGCCGCGATTACCCCAATGTAACTTAATAAGCCTAAAAAGCTTAAATCAACATTAGGGAAACCAGCCCAAGCCAATGCACCATCTTTCAATAGATAGGTATAGATTAAGTTGTTAACCGGTACTGTAATGGTAAGCACCACAACAACGGCAACACCTAAGCCAATAGCAGTTTGAATTTTTTTAGAGATAGCCAAAAAGGTACACATACCTAAGAAGAAGGCTAACGCCATATTTTCAACAAATACGGCTTTCACAAATAGAGAAATATAATGTTCCATTAGTGTGCCCCCGACGTTTCAGTGTTTGGCTGAATCTTGAAGTCGGCTTCTTCAACTTGAGCAGGGATCAATGTACGAGATGCCCAAATGAATAAACCAATAATGAAGAACGCACTTGGTGGCAATAACAACAAGCCATTGCTGTAATACCAACCACCGTTCGTCACAAGCGGTAAGATTTCAAAGCCGAATAATGCGCCAGAACCTAACAATTCACGAATAACGGCAACAAAGATCAGAACTACGCTGTAGCCTAAACCGTTACCTACGCCATCCAAGAAGCTCATGACTGGTGGGTTTTTCATTGCAAACGCTTCAGCACGACCCATTACGATGCAGTTAGTAATGATCAGACCAACGAATACAGAAAGCTGCTTACTAATGTCATAGGCGTAAGCTTTCAATACTTGGTCTACCACGATTACCAAAGAGGCAATGATGGTCATCTGCACGATAATACGAATATTACCTGGAATATGATTACGAATAATCGATACGAAAAAGTTTGAGAATGCCGTAACCGAAGTTAAAGCAATACACATAACCAAAGTCACATTAAGACTGGTTGTTACAGCCAACGCCGAACATACACCCAAGATTTGCACAGCAATCGGGTTATTTAGTAATAGCGGTTGGGTTAAGACTTCTTTAACTGATGACACGTTAAACCCCCTGCTTAAAGCCTGCCAAATAAGCTTGGAAACCTTGCTTACCTAGCCAGAACTGCATTAAGTTCGCTACACCCTTACTGGTTAATGTAGCACCTGATAAACCATCTACTTGGTTGATTGCTTTTGGTGAAGCAGGATCGACCTTGCCTTTAATCACATCAATCGCAACGTCACCGGCATCATTGTGGACTTTTTTACCTTGCCACATTGCCTTCCAAGAAGGGTTATCCACCTCACCACCTAATCCAGGGGTTTCGGCATGGGAATAGAAACCTAAACCAGCAATCGTTTCAGCGTCACCTTCTAATGCCACAAAGCCATATAAGGTAGACCACAAACCGTAACCGTGAACAGGCAGAATAATGCGGTCAATTTGACCTTCTTTCTCCACCAGATAAACCGCCGCGTATTCTTCCAAACGTTTAATACTGGCTGGGTCTTCACTGCCTGCTAATTTTTCACTGAAATTAGGGTCTTTCGCTAATTTCTTCTGATCAAAGCCTGCAACTGGATACCCTGACTCAGCAAGTTTGCCAAGCTCAGTATCCGTGGCGTACTCGCCAGTTTCTAAATTAACAATACGAGTTGTTACTTGTTTAAATTGTTCATCAATTGCAACGCCAGGTACTAATAAACCTGCTGCCGCTAAGATGTTTTTCTTTTTATCTTCAAGTTTGTTTTTCACTTGAATCGGTTTTAATGAAACCGCTGAACCTGCCACGATGATGGAGCACACAAGGCACAGCAGCACCGCAACCAAAATGGTTTTTTGAATGCTATCGTTTTTAGCCGACATTGCGAGCCATCCTCCGCTTAATATTTGCTTGAACTACAAAGTGGTCAATTAGTGGGGCAAACAAGTTAGCAAATAGAATCGCTAGCATCATGCCCTCTGGGAACGCAGGGTTAATTACACGAATCAACACCACCATCACACCAATCAACGCGCCAAATACATATTTACCTGTGTTGGTCATAGACGCAGATACAGGATCGGTTGCCATGAAGATCATACCAAAGGCAAAACCACCTACGACTAAGTGCCAGTACCAAGACATAGCAAACATAGGGTTAGTATCTGAACCAACAACATTAAGTAAAGAGGACAATGCCACCATGCCAATCATGACACCGGCAACAATACGCCAAGAAGCAATACCCATCACCATTAATACAAGGCCACCAATTAAAATGGCGATGGTGCTAGTTTCACCGATAGAACCTTGAATAGTACCTGCAAATGCGTCGAACCAAGTTAGGCCAGAAGCAAGAACTGCATCGATACCACCGGTTGCCGCTAAGCCAAGAGGCGTCGCACCAGAGAAACCGTCTACCGCTGTCCAAACTGCATCACCAGAAATTTGAGCTGGGTAAGCAAAGAACAAGAACGCACGGCCAGTTAGTGCTGGGTTTAAGAAGTTTTTGCCGGTACCGCCAAAAATCTCTTTACCAATTACCACACCAAAGCTGATACCTAGGGCAACCTGCCATAAAGGAATGTTTGGCGGACAAATCAGTGCGAAAAGAATGGAGGTTACAAAGAAACCTTCGTTAACTTCATGACCACGTACTGTGGCAAACAATACTTCCCAGAAACCACCCACGATGAATGTCACCGCGTAGATAGGCAAGAAATACGTTGCACCGAAAATCAAGTTATCCCAAATGCTATTCGCATCGTAGCCAGCTAAAGCACCAATGATCGCACCGCGCCAGCCTTCAATCTCAGCTAGACCCATGCCATCTAATGCATTATTGGCTTGGAAACCAATGTTCCACATACCAAAGAACATGGCAGGGAAACAGCACAACCACACAGTGATCATGATGCGCTTAAGGTCGATACCGTCACGTACGTGAGCTGTGTTATTCGTCACAGATGGTGGCGAATACAAACCAGTATCAATGGCCTCATAAAGAGGATACATCTTCTCGAATTTACCGCCTTTGGTGAAATGCGGTTCGAGGCTATCTAAAAACGATCTTAAACCCATGATTATGCCTCTTTCTCAATACGATCAAGGTTACCGCGAAGAATTGGGCCGTACTCGTACTTACCAGAACACACATAAGTACATAGGGCTAAATCTTCTTCGTCTAACTCAAGGCCACCTAAGCTGATAACCGAGTCCATATCTTCTACGATCAATGCACGCAGTAGTTGTGTTGGCAAAATATCCAACGGCATGATTTTCTCGTAAGCACCGATTGGCACCATTGCACGCTCACTACCTGAAGTAGACGTAGTGAAGTTCAGCAGTTTTTTCGGCAACAATTTAGATAGATAAATATTTTTAACCGAGTGTTTATCAGTACCTGCACGCAGATAATGCAACATTTGGCGCTCACGGCCTTCTAGCAATACTGAAATTTGGTTAGCAAATCGACCCAAGAAATTAGTCGTGCCTTCTGCGGTGCGACCACCAAATACTGAACCAGAAATGACGCGGTTCTCGCCTTCTTTTAGCTCATTGGCAGTCAACTCAGCTAAACAAGCACCTACTTCGGTTTTCACCAAACGTGGATTTTTCACTTGAGGACCTGCTAAAGCCACAACGCGATCCGTATTGATCTTACCTTGGGTAAACAACTGACCAATGGCAATCACATCTTGGTATCCCACGTGCCAAACTGTCTTAGTGGCGCTAACTGGATCAAGATTATGAATATGTGTACCCACCAAACCCGCTGGATGTGGACCCGTCACATCAACCACCTGTGCTTTACCAGCAGGAATAATGGAGGATGGAGACTTAGTAACAAATACTTTGCTGGCCAAGCAAGACAACACAGCAAGACCATTCGCAAAGTCTTCTTTTTGCTCAGCAATCACAACAGCAGGATCAGCCGCTAGCGGATTAGTATCCAGTGTGGATACAAAAATAGAACTTGGAGTGCTACCTAACGCCGGCGCTTTAGAAAATGGACGCGTACGAATGGCTGTCCACATGCCAGATTCCACAAGTTGAGATTCAACTTGCTCACGGCTTAAGCCTGACAATTCTGATGCATTGTATGAGGTATAAGTGATTTCATCATCACCTTGCTTCTCAATAACAAGGGATTCAAACACACGGCGCTTACCGCGATTGATCTCAACCACGGTGCCGGATGCTGGTGCTGTGTATTGCACCCCCTCGTTTTTCTTATCGGTAAAGAGCGGCTGCCCTTTTTTGACTTTGTCACCTACCTGCACAAGCATGGTAGGCTTCATGCCCACATAGTCGAAACCCACCAATGCTACCCGAGAAACCGCATTACCTTGCGTAATGTTTTGCTCCGGTTTCCCAGCAATTGGCAGGTCAAGACCCTTCTTGATATTGATCATATGCCTTGCCTAATCACAGTTTCGAAAAAATTCGTTCGTCAGTGCCTCCAAGGGCACTTGCTTTTTTGCTTATTATTCAAACAGTTATAAGCCGAGTAAAAGCTCTATAAAAACTGTTCGCTAGTATAATCATCCGACCTATAGGTGACTAGCTATAACTATCTAAACTTATCCAAGCAATTGGAAATAAGTATAGACACAGTCACCTAGGTTGCTTGAACTTGGTCACACAAAAAAAGCCGCTGAGGTGTCAGCGGCTCTTGGGTTATTTGCTTACTTGAGGGTAAGCTGGGTAGTTAACCCCGCATAGTTGCTCAGCGATACGTACCACTTGGCAGCTATAACCATACTCATTGTCGTACCATACGTAAATGTTTACGCGGTTGCCACTTACAATCGTCGCTTCACCATCTACGATACCTGCACAACGGTTACCAACGAAATCGCTCGATACCACTTCTGGACTGGCTACGTAATCGATCTGCTTTTGTAGAGGTGAGTGCAAAGACGCATCACGTAAGTAAGCATTTAGATCATCGCGAGACACTTCTTTGTTCAACGTCAACGATAGAATTGCCATAGAAACATTTGGTGTAGGAACACGAATAGCGTTACCAGTTAGCTTACCTTTAAGCTCAGGTAATGCTTTCGCTACTGCACTGGCTGCACCCGTTTCAGTGATAACCATGTTAAGTGCCGCAGCACGACCACGACGATCACCTTTGTGGTAATTATCGATCAAGTTTTGGTCATTGGTGTAAGAATGAACCGTTTCAACGTGACCACATTCCACACCGTACTCATCATTAAGGGCTTTAAGTACTGGAGTGATGGCGTTAGTTGTACAAGAAGCTGCAGACAAGATTGTGTCATCAGCCGTGATATCACCATGGTTAACACCGTAAACGATATTTTTGATGTCGCCTTTACCAGGGGCCGTTAGCACAACACGCTCGATACCATTACAAGCAGCGTGCTGACCAAGACCGTCCGCATCACGCCATACACCTGTGTTATCAATCAACAACGCATCGTTGATACCGTATTTGGTGTAATCAATTTCAGATGGGCTATTGGCGTAAATGATGTTGATGTAAGTGCCGTTAACGATTAGTGCACTGTTCTCTTCATCAACCTGGATGGTGCCTTTGAAAGAGCCATGGATAGAATCTCGACGAAGTAAGCTTGCACGCTTAACCAAGTCATTACCTTTGCCCTTACGAACCACAATTGCGCGTAAGCGCATGCCTTGGCCACCGCCAGCTTTCTCAACCATGATACGAGCAAGTAAGCGACCGATACGACCAAAGCCGTAAAGCACAACATCTTTACCTTCTGCGCTATCAGAAGCTGATTGCGTGATTGGCTCTAATTGAGCTTTAACGAATTCTTCAAGAGAAGCGCCATTGGCTTCTTTGCGGAAGTTAACAGCTAGTTTACCGATATCAATGTGACAAGATTTCACATTCAAGGCATTTAAAACGGCAATAACAGGTGCCGTTTCTTGAACAGATAGCTCTTCTTTTTCTACCTGACGAACAAAACGGTGAGCTTTTAAGATATCAATCACAGAACGATTGATGATAGGACGACCATACACAGACAACACTACGTTGTTCTTGCGATATAAGCCGCCAATTAAAGGAATCATGGATTCTGCAGTTTCTTCACGCAACGTCCAATCAGACAAGCTGGCTTCACGAACATCTTGACTCACGGATACACCCTCGATACTTAGGCCAAAAAATTGTGCGGTATTATGCCCATAAAGCCTAGCAATCTCAACGATTATAGGAGCATTAATCCCCCCTACCACCAAAGGAGGATAGCCACTGCTCAGGGTTTACACAATCCAGCAATATTCACATGTGATTACTGATAAAAACCTCAGGTTTTAACGCAATGCCTTAACACCCTGTAACGCTTTCAGTACACTAGCGCCTTTCATTTTCAGCGTAAGGACCGTCATGGCGACCCATCCTCCCGTGCCTAGTAAAACCGGCGACCTAATTTCATGGGGCAATGTGCAAGGCTCCCATCTCGCCCACGGAATCGCTCATGCCGCTCAATCGTTTTCTGGTTTAACCTTGGTAGTGGCTAATAATTCAAGCGAGAGCCAACGCCTAACTGAAGAGATTCGCTACTTTTTCGACGGGGATGTTTTCAACTTACCGGATTGGGAAACCCTTCCATATGACTACTTTTCGCCGCACCAGGACATCATCAGCGAGCGACTCAGCACCTTAGTCAAAATCCCAAAATCTAAAAACAGCATATTGGTTGTCCCAGCGCTCTCTTTACAATTAAAGCTTCCACCAGCCAATTACATTTTAGGCCACAGTTTCACAGTAAAAGTTGGACAAACTCTGGATCTAGAGCAACTTAAACTGTCGCTGATTTCCGCTGGCTACCAAGCAGTAGACGGCGTGTTTGAACATGGCGAATTCACTATTCGTGGGGCCATTTTAGATATATTCCCCATGGGCTCTGACCAGCCATTTCGTATAGAGCTATTCGATGACGAAGTAGAAAGCATTCGTTGGTTTAACGCGGAAACGCAACGCTCCACCGACACTACTGACAGTATAGAATTACTGCCAGCAAAAGAAGTTCCACTCGATAAAAGCGGCATTCGCACCTTCAAACAACGCTGGTTCGACTTCTTTGAGTGCGACCCAAAAGAGTCACCGCTTTATATGGATGTGACCAAACAAATCGCACCCGGTGGTATTGAGTACTATCTACCTCTATTTTTTGAAGAAACGGCTACTCTTTTCGACTACTTGCCACAGTCTTGCCAGCTCATATTCAACGAAAACCTTGAAGCCAGCTTGCAGCACAACTGGAAGGATATTGAGCACAGATACGAAGAGCGCCGCCATGACGTTCGCGACCCCGTACTGCCGC
>JABXIK010000042.1 GCA_013373125.1 Gammaproteobacteria bacterium
CATGTCTTGGGTGATGGATGTGTTAAAAGACAAACAACTGTTCTTTGTTGATTCGCGCACCAATGCTCAAAGTGTGGCATTCGACACCGCACAGAAAGTGGGGTTAGCAAGCGCATCGCGCGACATTTTTTTAGACAATGAGATTGATATTGAACACATACATGTGCAATTCAAAAAAGCCATCACGGTAGCAGAGAAATATGGCAGCGCCATCGCCATTGGCCACCCCCACAAAGCCACACTGGATTACTTACAATATGTGTTACCACAATTACAAGGCACCCATGTGATCATCTCGCCCATTAGCCAATTGGTGAAAGCCAATCAAGCGCAACATCCCGACAGCGCAAGAGAAAGTCTACCGGCTTCCATCCCTGCTTTAGACGCATTGGTTGAACACTACTTAAAGACGTCAGAACTTGAGAAGGGGGAAAATTTGTCTATTGTTAAATGAGAATTTCCCGGGGTTGCTCTTATGAAACAAGGCCTCATTTTTGCTTTTCTTCTAGTATTTTCATCTCTATCCATTGCCGATGACGCAATAGAGCAAGCCATCAAAGTCCTTTCTCCCTCGACCCTAACGCCACAACAGATGGCCAGCGAACTAAAGTGGTTCCAGCAAGCCGCTGCACCGTTTAAAGGCAAAAGTATCTCGGTTGTCAGCGAGGACATCCCCACCCATCGCTGGGAAAAGCAAGTGCTCGCCAAACTCTTTGAAGACATTACCGGCATTAAAATTCACTTCGACATAGTGGGAGAAGGCACCGTTGTCGAAAATATCTTCAAGCAAATAAATCAAGGCGTGCATTTATATGATGTTTACATCAATGATGCCGACCACATAGGTACTCACTCTCGTATCCAAGGCGTAGTGAATTTAACCCAATATATGAAAAAAGAAGGCAAAGCCTTCACCAACCCCAAACTAGATTTAGATGATTTTCTAAATCTACAATTTGGCCAAGACTATGACGGCCAACAACTGCAATTACCCGATCAACAATTTGCCAATCTCTATTGGTTCCGTTACGACTGGTTTACACGCAAAGACATTCAAGCTCTATTTTTAACCTTCACCGAAAAAAAATACGGCAAAGGCAAAAGCTATACCTTAGGCGTACCTGAAAATTGGGCCGCCTATGAAGACATTGCCGAGTTTTTCACAAATACACCAATTGACGGCAAAAAAGTCTATGGCCATACGGACTTTGGTAAAAAATCACCGTCATTGGGCTGGCGCTTTACCGATGCTTGGTTATCCATCGCAGGGGCAGGCGACATTGGCTTGCCCAATGGCGCACCCGTCGACGAATGGGGCATTCGCGTTAAAAACCGTATCCCCGTGGGCTCTAGTGTAGAGCGTGGCGGTGCCACCAATAGCCCTGCCGCTATTTATGCTCTACAAAGCTATATTGATTGGCTCAACAAATACAGTCCGCCTTCTGCCCGGCAAGGCACGTTTCGTGACAACAACATCACTGCCGCCAAAGGTAATGTTGCGCAACAAATATTCCTCTACTCACTTTGGATCAATAATCCGGCTTTTCATCAAGGAGAAATGGTCAATGAGAAAGGGGAGCCCGTATGGCGATTGGCCCCGACACCCCATGGCCGCTACTGGAAAAACGGCATGAAAGTGGGCTACCAAGATGCCGGCAGTTGGACCATTCCCAAAGACACGCGCGGGCCTAAACGAGCAGTCGCTTGGTTGTGGGCACAGTTTTGTGTGAGTAAATCCGCAGCAATTGCAAAATTTAAAGCAGGTGGAACCCCCGTCAGGCACTCAACTCTTGCCAGTGATTATGTGCAAAAGAATAAATCACGTTGGGGAGGACTCATTGAGTTTTATCAAAGCAATGCCATTCATTTGTGGACAGACACCGGCCTGAATGTCCCACATTACCCTTTATTATTTCGCGCGTGGTGGCCAAATCTTGATCTGGCAATCAATGGTCAAATCACGGCTAAACAAGCCATGGATAATATTGCTTACGAACAAGATAAAATCATGGGTAATTTGAAACTTTCACGCGACACCCCAAAATTGAACCCAAAAAAATCTCAAGCGTATTGGCTTGCGCAGCCAGGGGCACCGAAACCGTCAATGCAACGAGAGAAGCCCAAAACTCTCACCTATGAAGCGGCCATTAAGATTTGGCGAAAAGCAAGCCCATGAAATTAAAGATGAATCGCATTAGCCAACAGTTAATCGGGCTTGTATTCATTGCCTTGGTTATTTTCTCTGTTGGCGTCGCCGCTTTAGTGGGCTGGCAATCTTACGCCGACTTAAAAGACGTGGCATTTGAGCGAGTACAATCCGCAGGTAATCTCTTTGCCTCGGAAATTGAAAACAACATTCGTCGAGCCCATAACGCCATTAAAGATGTGGAATCAAATCCCATCATTGCCGAGCAGTTAGTGCTGCTCAACAATTATGGTCCGCTTTATAGCGACGATGCCTTTCAAATCAATAAAAACATTATGCCATCCGATATCGCATTTTATTTCCGTAGCCAATTACAACTGGCTCGCTCACTGATCCACCTGCTCCCGGCACATCAGTTAACTGAACTGAAGATTTATCACACTGATCCGTTTCAACAACATAAAAACAGTACGCCTTTACCATCGATCATCATCGATCACGAGTTTATTTGGTTTTTTCGTTATGACAAAAAAACCAATGACCAAACCCCTCGCATTTATAAACTATCAATTCAAAGCTTAAATTATGATGGTGATTTTTTTGATGTCAGCAGCGTGTACCAAGAAAGTGCTGATTTTTTTTATAACACCATAGGAGTAGAGCCTGTTAACGACACGCCCAAAGATCGCATTAGTCAACTGATCCAGCCCAAAAATTTTCCCTCTGGTAACATTGTCAGTATTACCCAAGACAAGCTGCAATTCATTATTTGGACGCAAATTGCGATTGAGATAGTGAATCCAGATAACTGGGAAAAAACGTTAAAAAACGCCATCATGATCGTTGCCAAACAAGAACCCGATACGGAAAGCTTACAAACCGTTGCCGCACGCCTCGGCACAGAACTCGCCATTGTCGATAATGGACATGTTTGGGCATCCAGTATCGCGAATGCCCCACAGTATCAATACTCAGATGCAGATCTTGAAATCGGCAGCAACCCTTACATTTATTCCGAAGTCGCACTGGGTCTGCCCAGTGATGATGAAAAAAAAATCTTTAAAGCCATGGCATTAAGTCCTACCGCAGGCTTAATTGAGCGCACCAATTCATTAATCATTCGCCTGAGTTTCATCACATTAGCGGCCATATTCATCACCGCTGCCGCTATCTATTGGATGGTGCAGATAACATTAAGAAGGCCTTTGGACGAACTGCTCTTTGGTGTGGTCAGCTTGCATGAAGGCGACATGAGTGCAACCGTAGATATCAAGACCAATAATGAACTGGCCAGAGTCGGTCGCGCATTTAATGACATGACTCGTCAGATCAAAGAAAAATCAGAAGCTTTACAACAAGCCAATAACACCTTGGAGCATAAGGTCAAAGAGCGGACATCCGACCTAGAAAAAGCCCAACAACAACTGATTATGGCAGAAAAAATGGCATCGTTAGGTCAATTAGTGGCCGGCGTCGCCCATGAAATTAATACTCCATTAGGCAATTCCATCACCGCGCTTTCATTTAATAAAAGCGAAAGTGAAGCCGTGCAGAAAAAATTTGATGAGAATACATTAACCGCCAGTGATTTTGGTAGGTTCTTAGACATCTCCAATGAATCCATCGCCATCATGGAAACCAATCTACGCAAAGCGAAACAACTGGTAGAAACCTTCAAAAATGTCGCCGTCAATCAATCCGTGGAAGAAGTCATGCGTTTTTCAATTCGCGAGCATGTGGATGAAGTGCTGGTGACATTAAAGCCCCTGCTCAAGCACTCACAAATCGACGTGCATCTGGATATTAGCCAAGATCTCATCATCGAAAGTTATCCTGGGGCTTACTATCACATTATCAGCAATCTGCTGATTAACAGTATTAAACATGCCTTCCCCAATCGCCAAGGTACGATCCAGCTGTCCGTCACTGCGGATGACAATAACTTATATCTGAAATATGATGATAATGGAGCAGGCATGGATGTGACCACATGCAGTAAGATTTTTGACCCCTTTTTCACCACCAAGCGCGGGGAAGGCGGTACAGGACTGGGCATGTATATGACTTACAACATCGTCACGCAAAAACTAGGCGGCACTATCGAAGTGCATAGCGAAATTGGCAAAGGCTCTCACTTCTGCATCACCGCGCCTTTGGAGTTGCCGGACGTAAATGAATCAAGCCACGACTTATCCCTTTAACATCACAGGTTTAACTGGGCCTCTAGTTGTTCAAGCGCTTCCAGTTGCTCAATCCATTGTTCTTCATCTTCTTCTAATTGCTTTTTAGCTTGGCTTTGCTCACCTAACAGGGCTCGTAGCTTTTCCTTTTGAGTTGCTTCATATAAGGAGGTATCCGCCAATTGTTCTTCGATATCAGCCAATTGAGCTTGTAAAGACTCAACTTTCGCTTCCAATTTTTCTACCGCCTTTTTAAGTGGACTTAATTGCTTACGGATTTCCGCTTCACGGCGTTTCTTTTCTTTTTTCGCCTCAGCACTGTGTTCGCTGGTTTTGCTTTCCACCGCAACCACGCCGTCATCTTCGCTTTGCGTGATGAAGACACGGTAATCTTCAAGATCACCTTCAAATTCTTTCACACCACCTTGGTGCACTAAATAGAATTGATCCACCGTATTGGCTAACAAATGGCGGTCATGGCTCACTACCACGATGGCACCGTCGTAGTTTTGCAACGCCAAAGTTAAGGCATGGCGCATATCCAGATCCAAGTGGTTGGTGGGCTCATCCAGAATCAACAAGTTGGGTTTTAGCCAAGCAATACGAGCCAGTGCCAACCGAGCAAGCTCACCACCCGAGAATTGTTCACACACTTCTAATGCTTGATCCCCGTGAAAGCCAAAGCCCCCTAAGAAATTACGCACCTGTTGATCCGTGGCTTCTGGAATTAAGCGCTGTAAATGCTCAGCAGGACTTAAGCGTAAATCCAGCTCATCCACTTGATGCTGTGCAAAATAGCCCACAGATAAATACTCACCACCAAAATATTCACCCGCCATTAAGGTCAATTCACCCACAATGGCTTTGATTAATGTGGACTTACCGGCACCATTTGCACCTAACAAACCAATGCGATCACCCGGACGTAACGTCACATTGACCTTGGATAACTGCACATGACTGCCGTAACCAATATCCGCTTGCTGCAAATTGATTAATGGGTCGGAATACTTATCCGCGTTGGGAAATTCAAAATGAAATTGGCTATCCACATGGGCCGGGGCAATGCGCTCCATACGCTCCAAAGCCTTCACACGGCTCTGAGCTTGCTTGGCTTTACTGGCTTTTGCCTTGAAGCGCGTAATAAAACTTTCGATATGGGCGATTTGAGCTTGCTGTTGCTCATATAAAGATTGTTGTTGTGCCAAACGCTCTGCACGTCGACGCTCGAAGTCTTCGTAATTACCGGAATACAGGGTAATGTTTTGTTGATGTAGATGCACAATGCCATCAACCACAGAATCAATAAAGTCCCGATCATGGCTGATCAACAACAAGGTGCCACGGTATTTTTGTAGGAAACTTTCTAACCATAAGCTGGCATCTAAATCCAAGTGGTTAGTCGGTTCATCCAGCAACAATAAATCGCTTGGCATGATCAAGGCTTTGGCAAGGTTCAAACGCATGCGCCAACCACCACTAAAGGCACTAACAGGTAATGCCATTTGCTCTTGTTTGAAACCCAATCCGGCCAACATGGTTTGCCCAAGTTGCGGTACTTGATAACCGTGAATCAATTCAAATTCACCATGCAAGGAGGCTAACTCTAAATCTTTTTGAGCGGCTTCCGCTTGTTCAATCGCCGTTTGAATTCGGCGAAACTCTTGATGGCCATCCAATACATAATCCAATGCGCTCTGCTCCGACGCGGCCACTTCTTGTGCCATGTGCGCCACACGCCAATTTTTCGGAAGGTATAACTCCCCTTGATCCGGGACCAATTGTTGTAACAACAATTTAAACAATGTGGATTTACCAGCGCCGTTTGCACCCACTACCGCCAACTTGTGTCCATCGTGTACCGTAAGGTCAGCGTTTTGCAGGATTATTTTGGTGCCTAGGTGTAAATTAACCTGTTGCAGACGTATCATAGGTAGACTTCACAAATTCAAAGAGGTGGTCGGTGTTTCAAGGAGCGCATGATGCCACAAAAAGCCAAGAGAACCCATTCTGGCTATATTCCTTAAAGCAATATAAATCACCAAATTGCGCGCAGTTTTTATTAGGTGCCCAAGATCAATTGGACCTAGATATTAATTTACTTTTGTTTTTTGGCTGGCTCAGCTCAGAAGGAAAAACGCTTGAGCTTAGTAAAGTCCTCACGCACTCACAAATTTGGCAATCTCAGGTGGTGAAACCCATCCGCCAATTACGTCGCCGCATCAAGTATTTAAACCATGACAGTTTTTACCAGGCCACTAAGCAACTGGAACTGAGATCAGAACAGCACCAACAAGATTGGCTTTACCAGCAGAGCCTGCATTGGCCACAACAAACACGATCGTTTAAAGATGCTTTATCCCAGATGGTACGGGAATATTTACAACAGGAAGGTATTGAAGAAAAAGAGGAGTGGTTACAAGCACTCAGTGAGTACTTGCAACCTTAATCTGAAACTTAGTTGTTTTCAGCAAATACACTTTGTGCAGCTGGCGCTGGCATTTCAGGCTTAGTTTCAACAGCTGGTGCCGGTGCTACTTTAGCTGGCTTAGCCGCTTTAGGGGCTTTTTTTACCACTTTTGCTTTAGGGGCCTTTTTAGCCGCTTTGGCTGGCTTGGCTGCTTTAGCTTTAGGGGCTTTTTTAGCTGGCTTAGCTGCTTTTGCTTTAGGCGCTTTTTTAGCCGCCTTTTTAGCAGCTGCTTTTTCACGAGCTTTTTCTTTAGCAGCAGCAGCTTTGGCTTTCTTAGCAGCCGCTTTAGCCGCTTTTGCTTCAGCAGCTTTTACTTTAGCAGCCGCTTTTTTCAATTTGTCTGCTTCTTTTTTCGCTTTAGCTTTAACTTTAGCTTTCTCAGCAGCTACCTTAGCTTTCTCTTTTGCTTTGGCAGCAGCGGCTTTAGCCTTGGCTTTTTCCTTAGCAGCAGCCGCTTTTTCTTTAACAGCTTCTGCTTTCAAGAAGGCTTTTTCAGCAGCAAGACGTACTTTTTCAACCTTAGCAGCTTTAGCTACTTCTGCTTTTAGGTCTGCTTGAGCAGCTTTAGCAGCGTTTACGGCAGCTTTCGCAGCTTTAAGCGCTTTAGCGGCAGCAGCAGTTTTTGCTTTAGCAGCAGCTAGTTGCTTAATACCAGCAGCTGTTTTCTTAGCTTTAACTTTAGTGGCAACCTTCGCTTGAGCATCCTTGGCTTTTTTAGCATCAGCAGTCGCTTTGGTAGCAGCTTTAGTAGCAGCAGTCACTTCTTTCGCTAAATCAGCAACTTGCTTAGTACGAGCAGCAGCTAGCTGAGCGGTTAGTTTCGCGATTTCACCTTCTAGCTTAGTTACAGGCGTTACTACTTTTTTAGCAGCAACTTTCTTAGCAGGTGCTTTTTTAGCAGCTGGCTTTTTAGCTGGTGCTTTTTTTACTGCGGCTTTAGTCGCTTTTTTAGGAGCGGTTTTTTTACGGGCTGCCATGATTACCTCTGGGTATGCTCTGTGTGGGTATCGGCAATTATACAAACACAAAACTGATACGCCAGATTTAAACCATCTTTTTTCAAGAAATTTTAACTATTTTTCAAATTTTTCTGCTGTAAGTTGAGCCAGTTGATGAGGGGTTGCCATTCTTCGAGGTCTTTTTCGTGAGGTTGAGTAAAATCAAAGATGCCCATTCCAAATTCCGCCGCTCGCACATACTGCTGTGTGTCGCGAATAGTTGTGATAAATGGAATGTGTAGACTATTCAGAAATGCTTCTAATTTGTTGTAACCAAGCGTGTTACGTTTAACACGATTTGCAATCACCGCAATGGGCTTCGGCTTGATGCGAAAACCTGGACTCAGTAAAACATCTTTAATAAATCCAGTCGCCGCACGAATGTCGATGACCGATGGCACCACTGGCATTAAAACCAGATCGCAATGTCGAAGATGGTCAGAAAGCACATTTCCCGTTACTCCGGCGGGTGTATCGATAATGATATGGCTGGTATTCAACGGCACCATTAATTGAAAACTGCGCGTGGTATGGGAATCATCTTTTCGATATGCGGCAACGGAATAAATATTAGGAAGGGAATGACTGCGCGCAGAAAGCCATTGGGCACTGGAACCTTGAGGGTCATGATCAATTAAAGCAACCTTATGACCCATACTTGCAAAATACGCTGCCGTATTGGTGGCCAACGTGGTTTTACCACAACCACCTTTTGAATTCGCAATAAGAATACGAAATGGCTTGGTTTGATCCACCACCCGTACAGTTTGCGATTGTAAAGGCTCTGATAATTTCCTTGTCACCCGTGCACCTAGTTTCCTGAATGTCGTTCGCGGTGTACGCCTTAATCACCTTCTCTCAAACCTAACAAATTGCATACTACCTTTAGTAATGCCCTTCAATTAGGTTAAAATCCACAGCCTACATTACAAGGAACGTACCCATGGGTCTATTTAATAAGTTACTACTATTGGTTTTAGTCTTGGCGCTAGCCAGCCCTTTTATCTTGAAAAAGCCAGATGGCACACCTTTTCTTAACATCCAAGATTTTCTAAAACCAGCAGCCGATCTAAAAAATGCCACCTTAAAATCCGAACCAAAATCCTTATATCGCTGGCAAGATGAAAAAGGCAACTGGCAATATAGTGATCATCCTCCAGAAAACGTGCAAGCCCAATCCATTCAGGTAGAAGATAAAATCAACGCCATGAAGACCATTGATTTACCCGAGGGCTATCGCGAGAAAGAAAAATCCACTCAACGATTCGACCCTACTGATGGCTCTGGAAGCTCATTACCTCTGACCACTGCACCTATTGAAAAAGTGCCAGAGATGCTAGATCAAATTGAACACTTCCAGCAAAACTTAGATAACCGCAAACAACAGCTGGATAATTTATAACGTCTAATCCAACTGATAGGTTAAGCCATTCGCCCCGACTGCTCGATACCCTGTTGGGGCAAATACCACATCTAACACTTGAGTCTTTTTATTAACCCATCCTGTTCTCGGTGCTAATTGCCAGACTTTCGCTTTTTCCATACCAGCCATTTTCCATAACACCACTTGGCCACTCGAGCTACCCGTTAGCAACTCTGTGCCACCGGCATTAAATTGAGCACTTTGAAAATAACCATTATCTTGCGGTAAGCGTCCTAGCTCTTTACCACTGGTGAGATCCCAAATAATACTGTCATCACGATGGCTCGCCGCGAACCCATAGCGTCCATTTGCAGAGATGGCCACAACCTTGATTTGATTTCGTAATTCCCACGAAGAAATAACTTTACCGGTTGAGAGATTCCAATATTTCACCAAAGAGTCATCACCACCTGTCATGGCCCACTGCAAATCAGAACTCATACTCACAGTTTGCACTATGCCCTCATGGGGTAGGCGAAATTTCACGCCTCCATTTTGAATATCAAACAGCACAGCTTCATAGCTATCCAAGCCTAACAATGCCCAACGACCACTATTTCCTAACGCCATGTCTTGGATATTGGATGGTGCCTCCCACAACCAAAATGCCTCACCGGTTTGCGCATTCCATAAAACAATCTTGCGATGCTCAGCTGTGGCTGCAAATTTTTGATTTTCACTGATGGCGCAAGACAAGATCCCAGTTTGCGTATCCGCTTTATGGTTCCAATCATATAGACGCTCAGGCGGTGATACTTGCCAATAGCTGCCACCATGATGAACGGAGCCGACTAAAATATGGCTACCATCCTGAGAAAGACAGGCAGAATACACACCCTGCTTAGCCATCTCCCATTGCTGACTAGGACTCTCTCCACTGGAACAGGCCAGTAAACTCAAACTTAGAATTACGATAGATAACGCTTTCATCTGTTCTCCCTACTTTCCTTTCAGTGTAGGCGAGTCTGTCGGTTTTGGCAGATATGTGATGATGGGTGCTTAAGGTACGAATGAAGGGGTAAAAAAATAGACGCTTGACGCGTCTATTTGGGGTTCGCTAAGCGATCATTTCTTTGTGTACATTATGCAGAGCTTCAATTAGCTCATCTTCTAGTTCAAAACGCTCTTCTAATAATTCACCAAGCTCAGATAAATCCTTGGGTAAATCCGTTAATTTCTCGATGCACTGTTCAGCACAATCATAATTATCATTGAACTCAACACATTTAACCGTAATTTCTTCCAATCTTGGATAATGGTGTTTGGCCAACTCAAGGCCGCCGTCATTAAATTCTTTCGCTTCACGGATTAACTGTTCATACACTTCAAAATGACCTGCACTGCAATAATCCATTAGCACTTGGCAAAAAGCTTCTACTTTGACAGATAAAGGGGTTTCACGAGGACTATAGGGTTTAAGACCTTTGATCGCACAGTATAAAACCAGTAACTCTTGGCGCTCGTTCAACCAGCGATCAATGATTGAATGCACGCCACCCCAACGTTCTTTTGCATCTTTGCAACTTTCCAACATGGCCAATCCTCTTGCTTATACTTATCTATCAAAGGTTCAGTCCATTCAATATAGGCATAGGTTTTATGGCCTGCAAGCCCAAAATTTTCTATATTTTTAGTGCTTGAGCTAGGACATTTTTTGCAATAGTATCGCTAACAAGCGTGTTGTATTTTTATACTTTTTCTGGCGCGTTTTTGCTATTTTTCGTTGTAATCAACAAATAAATCCCGACCAATAAAAATCCTACAAACCACACTAAAACCCATTGCGGCATCGATAACCCAATAAAGCTCCAATGGGAATCCGCGCAATTACCATTACCTCTTAACATCACAGCTAATACTTCTGCCCAAGGTAAGGTGTCCACCATGTATTCTAAGCTCGGACCACAGGTCGGCACTTGATCCGCCGGCAGGCTTTGTATCCACACATGGCGAGCAGCCACACTCAACCCCAAAATAGCACTCAATATCATCAAACCATGACTTAGCAATGACGCCATTTGATTGCGCGAAAGTAAAAACCCTAACAATCCAGCCACGCCAACCAATAACACCGCGATTCGCTGCATAATGCACAGGGGACACGGGTCCATGTATAAAACGTATTCGAAGTAATAAGCACTGGCCAACAAACCCGCGCAGGCAGTAAAAACACCTAAACCAATTAAGCGGCTGGAAATTGGAAACATAAAAAACCCTTAATAAAACAAAGAATAACGACCATACCTAATCCATAGACACAAGAATATGGCTTTGGTTGCAGCAAGGAGCTCAAGCTGTTCTATGCTAAAGACAGAATACGAGAAAAGGAATCTAGCATGAAACGCGTCACCCTATTCATTCTAATGACTTTATTCAGCTTTAGCAGCTTTGGTGAGGCAGGTGCCACCGGCAGCAGTACCCAATATGTGCACTTACAGCCTGCTTTTGTGTTGAATTATGGCAGTAACACAACAGGACGACTCAAATACATTCGAACAGACGTTGCGCTGCGAGTAACCGGCGCCGAAGCAGCGGGCAAAGTGAATCATCATCAAGCCTTCATTCGTAACCAACTTGTACTGTTATTAAGTCAACAAGATGAAGCCACCGTCAATGATCCGCAAGGAAGAGAGAAATTAAGACAAGTGGCCCTAGATGAGATCAGAGCATTAATGACAGAGTTAGAAGGGAAGCCCTTTGTAGACGACCTGTATTTCCAAAATTTCGTGGCGCAGAATTAAGCATCACAATTTCTACAGACACAAAAAAGGCCACTGTATGTGGCCTTTTTATTTTATAGGGTCTTTTTTAGCGATTGAGTATGCTTAATATCATACTGCTCTTTCCCATCTTGCCAGCCGGCTTCCCAAGCATTGATAACAATCTCTGCCTTATGGGGACAAGCGCCCATGTCTTTTCCGACCATGCCTGCCATAAAACCATGGCGATAGGCTTTCTCCAAATTTTCAAGATCCCAGTGGGGCTCCACTAGTTTCATAGCCTTATCCATATGCCTTTTTGGCTAAATCTATCTCAGAAAGCACCAAGATCAAGCAAACAATAAGACTTATTCAGCCAATGTTATATTTGGCCAATATATTTGTGATGAGCGTCACGATTTCACAAGATATTCTGCTAAATATTGAGGGAAATCAGACGAATCTGCTGCCTCAATTTGATGCTGTTGATCCAGAGATTGGTGCGCAAGATCTGACCAATATTGAATCTTTTGCTCATCCAGTGGCTGTATGAAACTTTGCGCCACTTGTTTTGCTTGTTCTAACGCAAAATCTTTAAATGAGTACTGCTTTGATTTCATGTTCGCTAAAACTTGTGCACTAGGAGTAAGAGATACATCCTCCACTCGCGCTTGCATAGTCGATAAAGCGTTCTGCATCGTTTGTGAATTGGCTTTTTCATCCAACGTTTTTGCCAATGGCAACATATCGTTAATTAACTCTAAGCCCCACTGTTTTAAACTCACGCGCTCGCCGTGGCGACATAATGTGAAGTTAGGATCGCGGCCTTCCATCACTACCCGTTTGTGGTTTTCGGACACTTCATTACATTCACTGTCACTCAATTTTGGACTTGGGCTCAGTAGGCAATAGGCTAAGAATAAATCCATAAAATGAATTTGATCAATATTCGCACCTAACGCTTCAAATGGGTTTAAATCCAAACAGCGAACTTCGATGTATTCCACACCGTGCTCATTTAATGCCGTTAATGGCTTTTCACCATTTTTACTGTTTCGCTTTGGTCTTATGTCGGAATAGTATTCGTTTTCGATTTGCAGCAGGTTTGTGTTCAGCTGTTTATAGACACCGTTTTCTTCAATGCCAATGGCTTCGTACTGCGGCATGGATTGCTGCATAGCCCCTTTTAATGTTTGGGTATAGGTAGGTAAGCCATTAAAGCAGACAAACAAGTCATCCTGCGCATTATTCTGATACCCCAAGCCACTCATGCGCAAACTGGTGGCGTAAGGACCATAAAACGTTTCATCGTCCCACTTTTCTAATCCATGCTCATCATTATCTAGGAAGCTTGCATCCAATGCTGGGCTCGCGCCAAACAAATACAATAACAACCAAGAATAGCGACGGAAATTACGAATCAGGCCAAAATAACCTTGGCTAATAAAATCTTTATTTAGGGTCTCACCTTGCCACTGGGCAATGGCTTGCCATAACTCGTCAGAAACGGAGAAGTTATAATGCAGTCCGGCAATACACTGCATCTTACGCCCGTATCTATGCCATAAACCATGACGATACACATGCTTAAGCGTACCTACATTGGAAGATCCATAGCTGGCAATCGGCACATCCAATTCATCACGAATGACACCCGGCATAGACGC
This sequence comes from Gammaproteobacteria bacterium, assembly GCA_013373125.1. Lineage (GTDB taxonomy): Bacteria > Pseudomonadota > Gammaproteobacteria > Pseudomonadales > Oceanobacteraceae > Bermanella. Next base: position 13,584 of record JABXIK010000042.1, read on the forward strand.
AGGCCAAATCATCTGACCATTCAAGTGTTGATAACTGAAGCGCTGTACCTCGTCTAAAAACGCCAGCACCTCTTCTGCGTTATCTTTTACCGGAGTGATAAATTCCAATAGAGCTTCACTATAATCCGTGGTGATGTGCGGATGTGTCAAAGCACTACCAAGCGCGTGCGGATGTGGCTGAGCATTGATTTGCGCATCCGGATTGACTCTCAGTCCTTCCTTTTCGATACCTCGCGTAAAACGCAACGCACTGGCATCCATGGAGTGAAGATGAGTTAAAACTTGGTCGAATGGGAGTGACTGAGACAAAGGAGGCTATCCTTAAGATGGAAATTGGGGCGATTATAGCCAGCTTGTTTCGCGATAAAAACCAGCGTGGCGCAACACTGTATCCTAATAAACATGGGTTTCATGTGGAAACCCATGTTTAATGATTAAGATTATAGTCGTTTACTCTTCTGTTTCTGCGCTTGAGCAAATAATGCTGCCATGCCTGAGTTTGCCGCTGGCGCGGATGGCTGACTACTGTGCTGACGAGGTGCACTGTTACGCGGTTTACGTTCACCACGCGGCGTGGCTTTTTCGGCTTGGTAATCGCTGGCGTTGTCACTCATTCGCATCGACAAAGCAATTCGCTTACGTGGCGCATCCACTTCCATGACTTTCACCTTCACCACATCACCAGCTTTCACCACTTCGCGAGGATCATCGATGAATTTATCGCTCATCATAGAAATATGCACCAAACCATCTTGGTGAACACCCACATCTACAAACGCGCCAAATGCGGTTACGTTCGTTACCACCCCTTCCAGCACCATGTCATCACGCAGGTCTTTAATCTCTTCCACACCTTCTTTGAATTCAGCGGTTATAAACTCAGGACGAGGGTCACGACCGGGTTTTTCCAGTTCTGCCAGAATATCCTTGATGGTAGGCAAGCCCACTTGATCGGTTACAAACTCACTGGCATTAACGGCCTTTAAGAATGCGCTATCACCAATAATAGACTTCACATCTTTTTGCGCTTTTGCCGCAATGGTTTTCACCACGTCATAAGATTCAGGGTGAACCGCGCTGGCATCTAATGGATTTTTTCCGTTGGTGATTTTCAAAAAGCCTGCCGCTTGTTCAAAGGTCTTACCACCGAGACGCGGAACTTTCTTCAAATCACTACGACTTTGATAGGCACCATTCTCTTCACGAAATGCAACGATGTTATTAGCAATGGTCACATTCAGACCCGATACGCGAGTCAGCAATGGCACAGACGCCGTATTCAAATCCACACCTACGGCGTTTACACAGTCTTCAACCACAGCATCCAATGAACGCGCCAATGCAGACTGAGAAACATCATGCTGGTATTGGCCCACGCCAATGGCCTTAGGTTCGATTTTTACCAGTTCTGCCAATGGGTCTTGCAAACGGCGAGCAATAGAAATGGCACCACGAATGGTGACGTCTAAATCAGGAAATTCTTTCGCGGCCAATTCTGATGCCGAATACACGGACGCACCGGCTTCACTCACCACAATTTTTTGCACTTTTAGGCTAGGGTTTTCTTTAATGAATTCCGCCACTAAACGATCCGTCTCACGACTACCCGTACCATTACCGATAGCGATCAAACCCACGTTGTGTTTTTCACACAGTACTTTTAACGCCGCTTTACTTTGTGCAATTTGATTTTGTGGTGGAGTTGGATACATCACGCCGTGATCCATCACCTTGCCGGTCGCATCCACAACCGCCACTTTCACACCTGTACGTAAACCTGGGTCCAAACCGATCGTAGCTTTATGACCCGCAGGTGCCGCCATTAATAAATCTTTCAAGTTGGTGGCAAACACTTTAATGGCTTGTTCTTCTGCACTTTCGCGAATGCGTGTGATCAATTCATTTTCAAGAGAGGTTAATAATTTTACGCGCCAGGTCCATTTCACCACTTCTGCCAACCAACGATCCGCTGGGCGACTTTGAAATTCGATATTATAAAAACCCGCGACCATGCCCTCACACGGGCTTGGCGCTAACTTGTCATTAGGATCACCGGTTACAAGGTTTGCACTTAAAAAACCTTCATTACGGCCGCGTAAAATAGCCAAAGCACGATGACTAGGCACTTTATTTAATGGCTCATCATGTTCAAAGTAATCTTGGAATTTTGCCGCTTCTGCTTCTTTGCCTTTTACCACTCGCACGCTTAACGTGGCTTCTTCCCACAAGAAATTACGTAGCTGCTGAATCAAATCTGCGTTCTCAGCAAAACGTTCCATCAAAATAAATTTCGCACCATCCAAAACGGCTTTCACATCCGCAAAGCCTTTGTCTGCATCGATGAATCTTTCTGCTTCGGCTTCTGGATTTAGTTGCGGATTTTCCAACAGCGCATCCGCTAACGGCTCAATGCCCGCTTCGATGGCGATTTGACCTTTTGTGCGACGCTTTTGTTTATATGGTAGGTATAAATCTTCAAGGCGGTTTTTTGTATCGGCCAACATGATCTGACCTTTTAGCTCATCGGTCAGTTTGCCTTGTTCTTCGATGCTTTTAAGAATAGAGGTACGACGATCTTCCATCTCACGCAGGTAACGCAAGCGCTCTTCTAACTGACGCAGTTGACCATCGTCCATGCCGCCCGTGACTTCTTTACGATAACGAGAAATAAAGGGTACTGTGGCCCCTTCATCCAATAACGCCACAGACGCCATCACTTGAGGAAGCTGTACATTTAGCTCAGTTGCTAAGGTTTGAAAAATACGATCCATAAACCACTCATGTGCATTATTGTTATAACCTGCCGAACCCATATGACAGGTGGCCGAGAATTATAATGCACTGAGGGTAAAAAAACTGGTTTGAATTGGCATAAAAACCGAGATTTTAAGCGCCTTAAATAGCTTATTTTTTAGCCACTAAAATTCAAACTTACGTGAAAGTGCTATCTGCACTTCTTGAGTGACAAAGCGATAATCCCCTTGACCACGATGCAAGAATAGTGACGAGGCAAACGTGCCCTCCCAGCGATTCCATTCACCGGATAAAAATACTTTAAAACCCGAACCAAAGCTGGTTTCACGAAAGCGGGTGCTATCGCATAGGGTTTTAAATTCGTTCTCATCGTTCACTGTACCGTCCACATACGCACTGCCATAGTTATAACAATCCGTATCTGTTTCTAATTCGGTGAGATAGGCCGTGCCACGTACTGCACTGTACATAAAGTTCAAACCCAAGCCTAATTTTAAAAAGCGTAATGGCGTGTTGTCATTACGGCCAATGCTATAAAACAAAGTCGGACTAACCGCCACCACATTCATACTGGAATACGTACCTAAATCCACAGTGGCTTTGTCATTATCGCCACCACCACGTTTTATAATTTGCTCAAACGCATAATCATCGAAATATGAAAAGCCCAGACCATAACCAAAATTCGACTCACCGAAATAACTGTCACTTAAACTGACGGAAAAAATAGGGCGAGGTTTTAAACCACTTGATAGGATAAATACATCTTCTTCAGTTTCACTGTTTTGAAACTTCACCTGACGCTCAGTAAAACTGACTCCCACTTGGAAGTACATGCGGCCCAACAAGCCAAACACGCTATTGGCACACTCACTTTTACGGATATGCTCGTATAACTCTTCGCATTTCTCGTAACTTTCAGAAATATCGTCAACCGTCTCGCTTATGACATTCGCTTGGGTTAATGATGGCAAAAGCAGAAATGCAATCAGTGTGAACATCCGTGATAATCGCGGCATTTTTCATCTCAAGAATTCGTTAACTGAAAATAAATATAGTCCGTGGCAGCCCATCACCATAGCCAATTCTTGCCATCTGTCTCTACAAACACCCGGTTTCATGTAAACACACCTTATTATTCCGACACTTTTTGAATTTCAGCTATGCTTAAAGCTAAGTAAGATAAGCAATAAAGCGCCATATTGATGAAATTATTACTCGCTCTCGTATTCGTTAGCCTCTTCACTCAAACTGGCTTTACCTTAGAACTCAATGGCATGGGTTCCTACAAACAACTACAAAAAGAATTCTACATAGGGGCGCTTTATCTCACTCAAACCAGCACTGATCCAAGTAGCATCCAAGCTAGCAACAGCAGTAAACGCATGAGCCTGAAAGTCACCACCAACCGCTGGAGCCCGAGACGCTGGCAATTACAATGGCAAAACGATATCGCCATCAACAACGCTTTTGATAACGATCCCGAATTAATCAATCAACTCATGTTCTTTACGAGTTTTCTTGAAGATAAGTTAATCACTGGCGATGAGATCATCATTGATTACAATCCCACTACTGGCACCTCTATTTCCATTAATGGCACGCTCATCATCGAAACGCCAAACGCAAAACTGTTTAATCATTTACTCAATGCCTGGATAGGAAAACTGCCACCTTCTGGTGAGTTCAAATCGCATATACTCGGCATTGATAAGGGCGAACAAGAGACATTACTTAGTCGCTACAATCAAATTAACTACAGTTATTCCCGTAGCAGTCTCATTTCCTCATGGATACAAGCGCGTAAAGATGCAGAGCTTGCGGAGCAACGCAAACAAGAAGAAGACAAACAAAGAGCGCTGGCCGCGCAACAAGAAAAAGATGCGCAGAAAAAAGCAGAAAAAGTACGCCAAGAAAAAACCTATACACCGCCGAAGAAACTTGCAAAGAAAAAAGAACTGACTAAAAAGAAAAAAATCACCAGTATCAAACCACCGTCTTCCAGCAAGAAAAGTAAAAAAGATATCGAAGCAGAAAACCAATATTACTTGGATCTCTATCGCTGGGAATTAACCCGTGAAGTACGCAGCGTCATAGAATATCCTGAATGGGCTAAACGCTTTGGACAAAAAGGAAAAGTAGCCCTCACATTTGACGTGAATCGCAATGCTGAAGTATCCAATATTCGTGGTGATAATGCTGATGCTTCTCCGCTACTGGTCGCCGAGTTACAGCAAGCCATTACGGATGTGGTTCCTTTCATTCTGCCCCCAGATGCGCTTTCCGGTAGCAAATGGAGCGTAAGCATCGACTATGTGTTTGATCCTAAATCCGATCAACAAAGGCCCGTCAAGAAGCCACAAAAACCGAAATCCTTAATGTCATCCGATACCATCAGCCGCGCCGCGTATAAAGCCACACTCAGCAAATACATCGATGAGGTTACGCGCATTATTTCTGAGAAAATTGAATACCCAGTTTGGGCACAAAAACTCAATCAAAAAGGCACGGTTATTTTTGAAGTGGATATTAAAAAAGATGGCTCCATCCGTATCCGAGAAAAATCTCTATCAAGACACCAAATCCTTAATCAGGAAGTACGCGACGCCATTGAGTCCTCTGAGCCCTTACCACCTATTCCGGATGTTCTGAACCTCAATCAGACACAAGTCACCATAGAGCATAAATTTAAATGACTCTGTCATTCGCCCATAAAAAAAGGCGCACAGTGTGCGCCTTTTTAAATCACCTAGGGTGAGGTGAATACTGCTTAATTACAGCTGTGGACCTGCGTCACGGATGGCATCAGATACATCGTACTTCTTGAAGTTTTCGATGAACTGTTGCGCAAGACCCGCTGCCACTTCATCGTATTTCGCTTGATCAGCCCAAGCACCACGAGGATTAAGTAGCTTGCTGTCTACGCCTTCAACTGCTTTAGGTACTTGTAGACCAAATACAGGAATCGTTTCGGTTTCAGCATTACGTAGCGCACCAGATTGGATTGCAGCGATTACCGCACGCGTAGTTGGGATAGAGAAACGCTCACCACCCGCACCGTTTGGACCACCAGTCCAACCTGTGTTTACAAGGTACACTTGTGAATCAAATTCAGTCACACGCTTCATTAGAAGCTCAGCGTACTCACCCGCTGGACGAGGGAAGAACGGTGCACCGAAACAAGTAGAGAAAGTAGACTTAAGACCTTTAGAACCACCCATCTCAGTCGAACCTACTAACGCAGTATAACCAGATAAGAAGTGGTAAGCCGCTTGCTCTTTGCTCAAGATAGAAACAGGAGGAAGAACACCGGTCATATCACAAGTTAGGAAGATAACGGCTTTTGGCTCACCAGCACGGTTTTCAAGAACACGTTTTTCAACGTGCTCAAGAGGGTATGCACAACGACCGTTCTCAGTTAGAGATACGTCAGTGTAATCGGCAACGCGAGTTGCTGGATCGATCACTACGTTCTCAACGATGGCGCCAAATTTAATGGCATCCCAGATCACGGGTTCGTTCTTTTGCGAAAGATCGATGGTTTTCGCGTAGCAACCACCTTCGATGTTAAATACAGTACCTTTACCCCAACCATGTTCATCATCACCAATAAGGTAACGAGATTGGTCAGCAGATAGAGTAGTTTTACCAGTACCAGATAGACCGAAGAACAAGCACGTATCGCCATCTTCACCCACGTTGGCAGAACAGTGCATAGGCAGCACGTCTTTTTCTGGTAGAAGGAAGTTTTGTACTGAGAACATGGCTTTTTTCATTTCACCCGCGTAACGCATACCGGCTAGCAGCACTTTACGTTTTGCGAAGTTGATGATCACACAGCCATCAGAGTTAGTGCCGTCGCGCTCAGGCACACACTCAAAACCAGCTACGTTTAGGATTTGCCACTCTTCTTTATCAGAAGGGTTAAACGTTTCTGGACGGATAAATAGATTACGGCCAAACAGATTTTGCCATGCAGTTTGCGTGGTCATCTTGATTGGTAGGTAGTGTTGTGGGTCAGCGCCTACGTGCACGTTAGATACAAACTTATCGTGCTGATCTAGGTAAGCTTCTACGCGATCCCAAAGGGCATCGAACTTATCGGCGTCGAATGGACGGTTTACATTACCCCAATCGATTGCATCTGCTGTGCTTGGCTCTTGCACGATGAAGCGGTCCATTGGAGAACGACCTGTACGGGCACCAGTTTCTACAACAAATGCGCCGTTGTCTTGTAGACGGCCTTCGCCGCGTTCTAGTGCTTTTTCTACCAATAAGGCAGAGGAAAGATCGGTGTAAACGGTGGTCATAATGCCCAATCCAACTAATTAAGTTACCGGCTTGTGGCCTGTTAACTGAAAACATTACCGCTCAAAAGAATTGCTCTGAGCGAATGGAAAATTTTAGGTGCGCGATTATGCCAGAAAATCCAATCTAGGCGAATAGGCAGCTCAGAAAAAGACCTGTATCGACTATTTACTGTCCGATATTGACCCTCCAAGGCCAGTAACCATAGGGGGTATACAGTCTATTTATGGTGCCTATAGCTAGTATAATTTGGATTTATTATCGTTTAATAACCGCTATTAATGCAGGCCTTTGCCATTTTTAGCGCTTTCCAGCGGGAATAATCCGTTTACATCGTCTTGAGTGAAGCTGTAATGCTGACCGCAAAATTGGCAGTCCGCGCGAATCTTTTTCTGCTCATCAATGATGTCTTGGCACTCAGCATAACCAATTTGAGTCAGGGCGACAGACAGGCGCTCTTTAGAGCAACTGCAACTGAACTGAAGTGGCTGCGCCTCATACAAGCGCACCTGCTCTTCGTGGTAAAGGCGGTGCAAGATATCTTGGTTATTCAAGTGCAACAATTCGTCTGTGCGAATCGTCTGCGCCAGCTTATTCAGACGATTCCAAGCATCCTCATCCACTTCTAAAGACTCTTGTACTTCACCTAATTCAGGCAGCTCTTGTAAGAAAAGACCCGCCGCCACACCGTTCTCACAGCGAATCCAAAGGTGGGTATCCAACTGCTCTGATTGACGGAAATACGCTTCTAAGGATTTAGTAATACTGCCTTCTTCGATGGCGACGATTCCCTGATAGCGACGCCCCTGATTAGGTTCAATGGTAATAATCAACTGGCCTTTCTCGCCCAACAGCTGAGCATCATTCCATTCTTTTTCTTCATCCATGCGCGCGATGCCGCGCAGCTTGCCATCATGGGTGGTTTCCGCCACTAAAATGCGCACCGGTCCGTCCGTCTGTACCTGCAAACTCAATAAGCCTTCAATTTTTACCGTGGCGCTTAATAATGCCGCCGCCACCAATAATTCGCCCAATAAGTTATTCACAGGCTCGGGATAAGATTGACGCTGATAAATATCCGCTAAGGTTTGTTTTAAACCCACCAGCTCACCACGTACGTGAGTGTTATCGAAGGTAAAACGTTGCAGTGTGTCGTTACTGGCCATGGACTTCTCTTTCATTGGGCCTTATTTATTAGGCCGCTCTTAATATCGGTTTACAGGAGCGTGTCTTCGCGAAACTTATGAATCTGACGACGCTCTTTCTTGTTGGGCTTGTGATCAAACAAGGGATTGGCTTGAGCAAATTTACGGCGACGTTCCGCTTCGTCCATGCGCTTTTTAATGCTTTCAGCGGTTTCTTCGTATAACAACTGGGCTTCTGGGGCACCTTTACGTTGTTCTGAAATCTTAAGTACCACCACAATTTTATCGTCGTGGCCCTGACGCACTTGCAAGGTGGCTCCCACGTCTACGGTACGACTCACTTTGCAGCGCTGGCCATCATACAGCACCTTACCACCTTCGATGGCAGCCTTGGCTAAGGCACGGGTTTTAAAGAAACGCGCCGCCCAAAGCCACTTATCTAATCTAACTTTTGCGGTTTTACTTTCACTCACTCAAGAATCCTTCGCCACCGGCATGACATCGATAAATTGATCAATGCTGTGGAAATCACTTATGACACGCTTTGGTTTTTGGCTATCCGGCTCATAAATACACATTAGATGCCCAATACCAAAACGTTTTGCGGATTCTAACACAGCTAGGCTGTCATCAATGAGGACGGTGCGCGATTTATCAAAGGGTTCATCCTGAAAAAGACTGTGCCAAAACTGCTGATCCTCTTTAGCAAAGCCATAATCATGGGAGCTAATGATGCGATCCACCAAGGCATCTAGGCCAGTGTGCTGCATTTTTAAATCCACGCTATCACGGTGGGCATTGGTAACGATCACGCTACGCTTGCCTGCCTGACGTACGGCTTCAAGAAAATCAGGCACATGGGGGCGAAATTGAATTTTGTGCGAGACATCGTGCTTTAATTGCGCGATAGGCATAGCGGTCAACTCGCTCCAATAGTCCAAGCAATACCATTCGAGTTGGCCGGTTTTTTCGTTCATCTGCGCGGTTAAATGCTGTAACGCTTCGCCTTTTTCCATACCATGAAATTCAGCGTATTTTTGTGGTAAGTGCTCTAACCAAAAATAATTATCGAAGTGTAGATCCAACAAGGTGCCATCCATATCCAACAGGACCGTATCGATTTCATTCCAGTGGATCATTTAATTGCTACCTCTTTGCGTTCATACTTGGCCGATTGTTGTCATTATAGTGGGTTGTCCATGTCGCAGAAACCGCAAATATTAGATCGTCACATTGTCAGCCAGAGCCGCTTATTCACGGTGGAGGCACTGGAGCTAAGATTCTCCAACGGTGTTGAGCGAACATATGAGCGTCTGGTGCCCGGCGGCTCCGGAGCTGTGATGATGGTACCGATTAATGCAAACGGCGAAGTATTGTTAATTCGCGAGTACGGCGCTGGGGTGGAAGACTACACACTGACCTTACCTAAAGGAGCGGTGGATCTGGGAGAACAAATTGAAGAGGCCGCCAATCGCGAGTTACAGGAAGAAATTCACTATGGCGCTAAGACCTTTCATTACTTAAAAAAACTCAGTTTAAGCCCAAGTTATATGAAGAGTGGCATTGATGTATTTATTGCACTAGACCTATACGAGGCCAGTTTGCCAGGAGATGAACCAGAGCCACTTGAAGTGGTCTCATGGCCAATAACAGACATCGACGCATTGGTTCTAAGAGACGATGTCACCGAAGGACGAGCCATTGCAGCTTTATACATGGCCAAAACTTGGTTTGAGCAACATTCGTAACATCGGCTCAAAGCAAAGACTTACTACTAAGGGGACTCCATGCAACCAAATTATGCAGCGGTTATCGATTTAGCCAGAACAGCCGGCGCCGCGATCTTAGAGATATACAATCGCAGTGAATACACTGTGGTGGAAAAAGCCGACGAAAGCCCGTTAACCGAAGCAGACCTTGCCGCGCACCACATTATCGCCGCAGGCTTACCCAAAATTTTAGACGTTCCCGTCATCAGCGAAGAAGCCGATACACCAGAGCAAGAACAACGCTCCCAATGGAAACAATTCTGGCTGGTGGACCCCTTGGATGGCACCAAAGAATTCATTGATCGTCACGGAGAATTCACCGTGAATATTGCCTTGATTCAAGAAGGACAACCTGTATTTGGCCTCATCTATGCTCCAGTAACTGACGAGTGTTTTTACGGCGGTGAAGGCAAGGCCTTTTGTAAGGTAGGCACAGAGCCGGCCATCCCATTAAAGGCGAGCAACCCTAATGTGCAAATAGGTGAGTTTGATCGCATCCGTGTTCTTGGCAGCAAGCGTCACGGCACAGACAAATTAAAACGGCTTTGTGAAAAGCTAGAAGAAAAAGTAGCATCGGTTGAACTCATATCTGTCGGGAGTGCATTAAAACTGGCGTATCTGGCCAGTGGCCAAGGAGAGATCTACCCAAGATTTGGCAATGTCAGCGAATGGGACATCGCCGCGGGACACGCTATTTTACGCTGTGTGGGCGGAGACTTGCTTTCACTGCAATACGAATCCATTCGTTACGGCGATAAACCCTCCATGATTGTGCCTGGATTCTTCGCCATAGGTGATGAAGACTTTGATTGGCGCACATTATTATTGGCCTAGCCTCATTACTTTTTAGTCTAAAAAAACCCCTGATATTGCATTTCATGTTTTACAAAGAAACCGCCCTCTTATAAATCAAAGGCGTCAGACATGGCGCCTTATTTATACGCTTTTTCCTTGTAAAAAGAATCAAATCACACCTTGTTATGAACCAAAAGTAGGCACTATGAGTTGTTAATAGCCGGAGTATCCAATGGGTCTGGTTTTAATAAAAAATCAATCCATAGTTTTCGTTACGCCGTTCACAAAGCTTAACTATGATTAATCAGAATTCATCAAAAAAGACGATGTAATGATGATGACTTATAGCGTTCATCCCAAGGTATATCGATTACAACATGAGATACACACGCTTGAGCGCCACATGCGCAATGCTCAACAACGAATGGGTATGAATAACCCTGCTATCTTGCATAACTATCGTGAAATGATTCGTACGCGTAAAGAGTTAATGGATCTTTTGAACAGCAAAGGTAACGCAGGAATTGAACAGGACGAAGAAGCTCTAGACGACTTGCTACATAACTAAATTTTATTTCTTGTTAAATCCTTTTTTGTCGTCCTATTGATATTCAAAATAATAGGACCAAACAAAAAAGGATTTTTTATGGGCCGTATAAACCCATAAAAACAGATGCCTAACCTACGGTTTTGCGCACCGCCATTAACAAACGCTCTTTATCCACTGGTTTGGCAATCCAGCCCGTTGCCCCTACGCCTTTTGCCTTCTGTTTTTTATAGTCAGCCGTTTCTGTGGTGATCACTAAAATAGGCTTGGCTTTATAGGAATCCAAACGACGCAAGTTACTGACTAAACTCATGCCACCCATAACCGGCATATTTAAATCGGTAATCACTAAATCCACTGTATGTGTTTTGGCGAAATCCAACGCCTCGCGGCCATCGGCTTTTACAAAAACTGTGTGCCCTTCTGACTCTAATACCACCTTCATCATGGTGCGAATGGCTTCACTGTCGTCTACCGCTAAAATACTGGCCATGGTTTACTCCAAAGCTTTACAGAATTCATTTGGAAAATACGCAGCAGTTTCTACCAGACTGCTTCGCTTTATATAGCGCCTTATCCGCCCGCTCGATCACTTGCTCGTAGTTTTGACCTGAGTGTTGCTGTGCCACCCCAAAGCTAGCGGTAATATGCAGCGCCTTTTGTTTGGATTTTTGCCCACGTTTACTCTTCTTACGTACCAAGCTCTTAGGGTAAAGAGCGTAGTCGGCAATGCGTTTACGAGTATCTTCTAAGGCTTGGCGAACTTCTTCCTGTGTCTGTTTATTAAAGACCAAACAGAATTCTTCGCCACCATATCGATATGCTTTTGCGCCTCGGGTTTGGCTGATCAACTTAGCAATCATCTTCAACACATCATCCCCCACCTGATGCCCATAGGTGTCATTAAAATTCTTAAAGTGATCCACATCCACCATGGCCACAAAGTAATGCTTACCCTGGGTTTTTAATTTGAATTCAAGGGCCCTGCGCCCCATGATGCCGGTGAGTTCATCCACAAAGGACATGACATAGCTATCAAGAGTGAGCGAAAACAAAGACACTAACGCTACCCACAAGTACAGATAATTGTCATCACTCCACTTTATGCCCACGGCAACAATCATGAGTAAAGGCCAATAACTGGACCACCGACCGATGCGCCCCCAAAAGCGTAGAAACAGCAATGGAGTGAGAGCAAACAACACGCTAGGCCAAAGAATAGGGTAGTACGCGAATTCCACCCAAGCAGCTGGTACTTTAAACCAACCTTTTGCCAAGGCGATGAAGACCCCTAACACCACAAAATTCATCAAATGTAATGGATGCAGCCAAGGACGTTGACCCCATTGCAAATTCACCAACCACAAATACAGCAAGAAAAAATACAGTGCGAATGGCGCCGCCATGTTCAAACCCAAACCAACGGACTCTGGTAAAGATAAGATCAGCATAGGCAACACACTGAACACGGTCTGTTGTTGCACTAACAAAAAGGCGCGCCCAAAAGTAAACGCGATCAGCGCGGTTGACACATAATCAGGTAATAAAAAGCTACTATCGGGCAGAAATCCAATAGCAATGAGAGTTGATAAGGGAATGACGATATTCAATATCGCCAATTGCAGTTTCATAGCCGCATCCTTGGCAGAGTTGCTCTTCAGTATAGCTCAGATGGCTAAACCGGCGAGGCAAGCTCTGGTACAAGATGGCCAATTATTGCTCGGATTGGTGCTGGGCGCGATATTCCGATGGGGTCAACTTATGCGCCTTTTTAAAGTGGCTATAAAACGTCGATTTAGCCGTAAACCCGGCGTCATACATGACTTGGGTAATGGTGTATTCAGGCTTATCCAATAATAAGTTGGCCGCAAACTGCACGCGCAAATCATTGATGAACTCGTAAAAGGTTTGCCCATGACCTTGATTGATGATCATGGACAATTTATTCGGTGTGGAACCCAACGCCTGAGCCAGCATACTCAAGGTGAGATCGGAACGCAGGTACACACCCTGATCCAAAATGGTCTGACGTAATTGCGCACCCGCCAGCTTTATATCTTCATCGGCTTTTTGTGAAGCTTCTTCATTCGTACCAATTGGCTCACCCGGAATCAGCGGAGAAAAACTCGCTACCTTCCAATTTTCCCAAGCGGTATCGGCGGCAATATACAAAAAGAACAATACGTACAATATAAAACCAATATCACCAAGGGATACAGCATCGCCGGCAGGATGACCAAATGCACTCACCACTTGGCAAATCGTCACCAGAATCGTAGCCACTAAAACCTGTGCCATCTTATGCCAGCTCTTAGGTAAGGTTTGACTCTGATAACTGGCCCAGTTGTGCTTGAGTCGACGTAACAAAACCACCGCCGCTGCCACATACACCAACATAGTCAGGCCAGCAAACGCGCTCACCAAATTAAATAAAGCGGTATAGCCGGCTTGCTCGTAATCCACATCAATGGCGGTTTGCCACCATGGCACGTAAGAAAAAATATCACTGCACAACCACAACACCATTATGGGCAATGTCATTGGCAGAAAGTCTCGCAAAGTCACGTGGGCATGAGTAGATATATGACTGATGTACCCTAGGAGTAACGGTCCGGGCAAGAAAATGATCGTCAATAATATGAAATACAATTTAGGGGAAATATAAAAATCTTGAGCGTCTAGGATGATCAAGCCCAAATAGCTGGCAAGAAAAAACAGGAAAGCAGACAACCAGTAGCGAGAACGACAGTCGATCATTAACAACATGCCAGCCATTAACAAACAACTTATACCCAAAAAAATATAAAGCCCAAGCACAAACAACCCTCATCGATCATCTTTCACGACTCAAGATTGAGATTGTAACCGTGCAAAAGGTGAATTAGGCAAATTAAATCCAAGAAACCTTCATTATTTTGGTTCGACTGGGTCGAGACGAACGAAAGATCCCTGCAAAACCTAATAATCCAGCCCCAGAAAAAGCCCAAAGGATGGCAAGTCAGTCTTATTCCCTTCCAATAGGCCTTACAAAAGTACCCTAAATTGCACTATTGAGCGTTTTCGCATCATCACTAAGATGAGCCGCTCAAAATACAGATAGGTTCACCCCATGAAATTATTGAAACCGGCATTTTATGTTGCCTCTGCTTTGGCGATCACCGCCTGCGGCGGCGGTTCTGGTGATTCAGATACCACGTCCAAAGAAGCCAACAACGATGCACCCCAAGCCAGTAATGTAAGCATTCGCTATAACACAGAAAAAACCCTTTATACTGGCAGCACACTTCAAGGCATGTATAGCTATAGCGACAACGAAGAAGATGCCGAAGGGGCGAGCCAATTCCGTTGGTTAGTGGACGGTGAAGTTAAAGGCACTGAACAAGACTACACCATCGCAAAAGCCGATGCCGACAAAGCCATTGTTTTCGAAGTGGTACCTGTTGCAGCCACAGGTTCACAAACCGGCACAGCAGTTCAATCCACAGAAGTCACCGCCACTTTACGCCAGTTCGTCCCCTTTACCGCTTATATTTCTGAAAACGAGCGCACCACCTTAATCACTGATGGCACCGAAGCCGGTACATTTTCGGTTAAGGATTTTAATACGGCAATTGCCAAGGAGCACATTTATTACTCAATCCAATTTGGTGATAAGTGGTTAATGAATCTGGATACCAGCTTTTATGGTAAAACCCTTGCCGTAACAGACGGCACCATCGAAGGCAGTCAGCTTGTTGATGGTGAAAACCTCAGTCAATTAAATCCATACAACTTCGTTGTCTTCAAAGACAGAGTATTCTTCACCGGCACCGACTCAGAAGGCGATTCAGAACTGTGGGTGACAGATGGCACCGCCGAAGGGACGCAATTATTCTTGAACATCTCACTTGGGTATTTAAGCGGTACCACCCCCAATAAAGGTCTTCCTGGTAATTTCACCCCTATTGGTGACAAGATGGTTTTCACCGCTTACACCACCCGTACCGGCACAGAACCTTGGGTCACAGATGGTACGGTTGAAGGTACCCATATAATTCGCGATTTAAGCGGTGATTTTTATGGCTCAAATACCAGTTATTATTTCAGCTTTAATGGCAAAGCCTACTTCACTTATAACTCTTTTCTTTACACCAGCGACGGCACCTCAGAAGGCACACATGCACTTATGAATTCAGGGCCAACCAATGTGAGCGCCCATACTCTGTTCAAAGATAAATTAGTGTTAGTGGCAACAGACGACGGCTACAACGCAGGTGCAGGCTTATGGGTTTCAGACGGCACGGCAGAAGGCACCACCTACTTAGACTCTAAAACAGGCGGCGATCGCATCTACTACATAGTAGCCACAGATGATCATGTGTATTACAGCACCACATCGGCTCTATACAGTTATAACGAA
Source organism: Gammaproteobacteria bacterium (assembly GCA_013373125.1). GTDB lineage: Bacteria > Pseudomonadota > Gammaproteobacteria > Pseudomonadales > Oceanobacteraceae > Bermanella. Next base: position 29,301 of record JABXIK010000042.1, read on the forward strand.
ACCGAAGGCGTTAAGCTGATCAATGGCACCCACTACAGCATTACTGAGTTGATGGTGTTGAATAATCAGGTGTTCTTCAATGCCACAGATGGTGAAGGTTACGGCCTACACACAGTTGAAAACAATGAGATTAAATTGGTTAAGAAACCCAATAACGACAGCGTCAACGCACAACTAGTCAATATATTCACCTTGAATGACGAGATTTTCTTTAACGCGGATGACGGCATTCACGGCAATGAACTCTGGCATTCAGATGGCACAGAAACCGGCACGGCTTTACTTAAAGACATCCTAGGAGGAAGCGAGCCAAGCCATCCAAGCACGTGTCATTTATTATCAACAATATGTCGTCGATAATAACCTTTAAAAACGCAGCCTCGGCTGCGTTTTTTCATTGATAAATCTTGAACACCTTCACAAAAAGCATCACGTCTTAGTTTCACTGCATGTTTCTGAGTTTCATTGGACCCAAGCGGACGTCATCTTTTTCAAACAAACTACTCTGCTTGCAACCCATGCCATTGGGCCATTTTTTCATTCAACCAAAGATAGACGGCCGAGCCATGAAATTGCGTCAACCCATTTTTTATTTAGCAACTGCATTTTTTATTACCGCCTGCGGTGGCGGAAGTAGCAGTAGCAACTCCAGTAGCAAAGAGCAACTCACGGATCTGACGGGTCAGGTTTCAGGTATCAGTGGTGTAAGCTATGTAACCTTTAATGAGAATCACGAAGAAACTGGCAGTGGCATCATCAACAGCAACAACGAATTTACATTTAATGCTGGTGATAGCATCGCATTATATTTAGGCGGCGCTGAGCTAGGTTCCGCCCCTGCACAACGCACCATGCGGTTAATCGATTTTTTCTCCAACATGCCACAGGATGCCGCTTCATTCCGCCAATCCTTACGTCAACCCGAGTATTCGAGAATAAAATTACAAGCCACAACCAATGGCACTTACTACTCTAAAACACAAGAGAGCAGCCTATATCGCGCATCCAATACCATGCGCTTGTTAATTGCTTTAGATGCAGATAAAGACACCAGTAATGGGTTGGATCTGCTAAGCGGTGATTGGCTTTACAAATTAGCAGATGAAACCGCCGATAGCCTTAACCTTAATGCCAATATGTTTGAGTTTGCAGATTCACAAGCCATGCTGAATTTCCAAAACAAGTATGACATCAGCATCAATATGGATGTCAGCACTCCGCTGGCTAGTTTGTATGATCTTGCTCAAATACAGATTCAAGCAAATCGCCGGACTGGGTTTGAAACGCCAGAAAAAGTCGTGGAAATTCCCACCACCTATGAATATGACGAGCAGCAGCGCATCATCAAACAAGTTAAAGTCGTGGATTATGAAAAAATGCCTAAGATATCCACGAAAAACATCATTACCACTACTGTGTTTGAGTACGATGATCGAGGCAATCTCACTAAAGAGCATGTCACAACTGACAACAATAACGATGGTGTCATCGATAACTTTGTCTTCAAAACCATGACGTATAATGATTTTGGTAAATTGCTAACGTTGACCTTAGACGAAGGCAGCAACCCAGAAAGTACGACATTCCGACGTAAAGTCTCTGAGTACACGTATGCCAATTCAGAGTTACAACCCGATTCAATTACACACAAAACCGACTTCACTGCGGATGGCCATTTTGATGTCTATACCAAGAACATGTTTTATTACAATGCCAATGGCACATTAAAATCCGTTATGCGCGCAGACAGTGATGAATCCGGTGCCACCGTCACTATTTATGACAATTATGCCTACACTTACAACGAGCAAAACTTGGTGAGCCTTGAAGCATTTAACCCATCTTTTACTGGACCGAATCCAGACCGCGAAGTGCAAGGTGTATTCACCTATAACCAAAACAGCATTACCAAAACCACGACAACCGTGGAAATGGGCCCTGCCATTCCGCTGAATAATTACAAAAGTATCCTGACAGAAGAATTTGATGAGAATGGATTTTTAACCAAGAAAATCTACTCTCGCTATGCCAATGACGAATTACAATCCACGATAGAAGTACCCTACACCTACGATGCACAACAACGTATGACGCAATGCCAAATGCGCATAGACAGCAATGCTGACGCACAAGTGGATCGTGTTGATGAAATTCAGCTGACTTACACCAATGATGGCGCCGAAAAAATCACGACCATCCTCAATGATAACTCCACTGAAAACACCGCGACCTATGGCCCAAATGCTCGCCTTGAGAAAGAGCCGCGCAATGATGACACTTGGGAATACTGGTATGAGTTTAATTATTCAGCCAATACCACCAATGATGGCGTGCGTTATTTAGTACATGAATACCTCTACGCTGACCGCAATAATTTGGTGAATAACCCCCAAGGATGTGAGCTAAAATTGCCACCAAATTAAACGCTTAACCATCTTAAAAAACGCAGCCTCGGCTGCGTTTTTTATATGCCATTTCGATCTGACAATACCCTAAATCGCACTATATGCCCCCTCTTCCCCGACACTTAAACTCCTGCACACAAAAAAAGGAATACCTATATGAAACGACTTCTTTTAAGCGCTATCTCTGTGGCTGCACTCACGGCCTGTGGCAGTGGCAGTGGCAATGGCAATGGCAATGGCAATGACAATGGCGGTGACAATGGCGGCGATAGTAGCGCGCCAACAGGTCAAATCTCTGGCATTACTGGCCTTGGCTATGAAACAGAAAGCCAGTCTGGCGTTATTAACCAGAATAACGAGTTCAACTTTAAAGACGGAGAAACTATCACCCTACTCCTAGGTGGCGCCGAATTAGCCTCCGCCCCTGTGCAACGCAGCATGACCCTAATGGATTTTTTCCCAACGCTACCTTCTGATGCAGCCGGGTTACGTCAAGCTCTAAGATTGCCTGAGTACGCCCGTGAAACGTTACAAACTGCTTCGCGTAGCAGCAGTACAAGCAACTACACCCAAACAAGCAGCGACTTATACACAGCGTCGAACATCATGCGTTTATTAGTGGCATTAGATGAAGATGGCGACAGCAGCAATGGCTTAGATTTAAGCAGCGGTAACTGGCACACAAAACTGGCTAACGAAACCGCCAGCAGCTTGAACCTTGCAAGTAACATGTTTGATTTTGCTAACTCACAAGCTATGTTGAACTTCCAAGATACCTATGCCCACTCCATCAACATGGATGTAGCGGAGCCTTTGGCCGTCTTATATGACTTGTCACAAGTGACGATCTCAACCAATCGTTTAAGCGGTTTCACCACACCGGATTTATCGCCATCTAAAACCATGGTGTATGAATACGATGCTCAACAACGCATCGTGAAGCAAACCTCCACCAGTAGCTCGACCCCAACTAAGTCAATAGTCTTCACATTTGAATACGATGCCAAAGGCAACCTCATTAAAGACTTTAATGAATACGGCTCAAATACGGATGCAACACTGAATACGTTTGATCGCAAAACTTACACCTACAATGCATTCGGCAAGGAACTCAGCAGAACTGAAGATTATGACCAAGATGCCGGTGGCGCTTTCAGAAGAAAAATATATGACACTACATACTTAAACGATCGCGTTTTCCCAAACATCAAAACGTACAAAGTAGACTATACAGCGGACGGAACATTTGATTATTTTAGTAAAACCACCAGTACATACGACGAGAATAATCTTATCACCACTAGCCTTGATCAAACCGTGGATGAGAATGGCAACCCTGTCAGTACGTCTTCTCGCTATGTATATCAATACAACGATCAGCAACAAGTAACGCGTCAGGATTATGAAAACTCATTTTCAGGTGATACCGCACAAAGCATTACACGCAATGACTACACCTATGTTGGCAACACTATTACTAACACAGAAACATATATTAATTTAAATGCACCTCAAGATAGTAACGCCAAGGAAGAAGTATTTGTTGAAACGCTTAATGATGCAGGTCATATCATCAAGAAAACCAAGGCTGAATACCGTTATGATTCTCTAGATGCTTATGGTGAGGTGGACTACACCAGTGACAGTAATGAACGCATTACACAATGTCTATATAGCATTGATAATACCGGTGACGAACAATTTGATTACGCAACCAAGACAATTCAAGATTACGATGCAAATGGTATTACCTCTATTTCCTCTTTATATGACGACGACAACGACGGTGTATTTGTTCATGATGATACTATCGGGGCCAGTTATGGCAGCCAAGGGGAGTTATTGAGCGAAAACCGCGAAAACCGCTTGTTCAGTTACTCCAGCGATACCACTAACGATGGCGTGCGCTACTTGGTTCATGAATACCTAGACATTACCCGTGAAGTCTTACGAAACTCCAGCATTTGTAAGCTAGATGTTTCCAGCGCGAAATAAATTGAGTGTCATAACCAATTAAAAAACGCAGCCTCGGCTGCGTTTTTTATATGCCATATCGATCTGACAATACCCTAAATTGCACTATATGCCCCCTTTTCCCCCTCACTTAAACTTCTGCACACAAAACAACCAATAGGTATTCCTATATGAAACGACTTCTTTTAAGCGCTATCTCTGTGGCTGCACTCACGGCCTGTGGCGGCGGTAGTGGCGGCAGTAGCAGCACAACAGGTCAAATATCAGGCATTACGGGCCTCGGCTATAAAACAGCCAGCCAGTCTGGCGTTATTAACCAGAATAACGAGTTCAACTTTAAAGACGGAGAAACCATCACCCTATTCCTAGGTGGTGCCGAATTAGCCTCCGCCCCTGTGCAACACAGCATGACCCTAATGAATTTCTTTCCAACACTACCCTCTGATGCAGCCGGGTTACGTCAGGCTCTAAGATTGCCTGAGTACGCCCGTGAAACGTTAC
>JABXIK010000047.1 GCA_013373125.1 Gammaproteobacteria bacterium
ACTAATGTGCAGTTCAACTGGCCTGAACTTAAAGATGTACCTGAAATACTAGCCGAACTCGCAAGCGTTCAAATGCACGCCATTCAAACCAGCGGTAACTGTATTCGTAATACAACTACAGACCAATTTGCAGGTGTAACCCCCAACGAATTAGTCGATCCACGCCCTTACTGTGAAATCATCCGCCAGTGGTCAACCTTTCATCCAGAATTTGCTTTCTTGCCACGTAAATTCAAAATTGCTGTAAATAGTCATCTAACTGATGACCGTGCAGCCACTATGCTGCACGATATCGGCATAAAGATTGTACGTAACGATGCAGGTGAGCTTGGTTTTGCCGTTTATGTGGGTGGTGGTCTTGGTCGTACACCTATCGTTGCTTCTTTAGTGAAAGAATTCCTTCCTGAGAAACACCTCCTGACTTACCTAGATGCGGTTCTTCGTGTTTATAACTTAAATGGTCGTCGTGATAATAAATACAAGGCTCGTATTAAAATTCTTGTAAAAGCCCTTGGTGTAGAAGCATTTGCAGAAAAAGTAGATGCTGAATGGCAACATCTGAAAGATGGCCCAGGCACATTAACTCAAGAAGAAATTGATCGAATCAAGGGTCACTTTGTTGCACCAAACTACGAAACATTAGATGCCAATAATCCTGAGCTAGACAACCAGCTTGCAGAAAATAAAGCATTTTCAAACTGGTACAATCGAAACGTTAGCCAACATAAAATTAATGGCTATTCGATTGTAACGCTTACTTTGAAAAAACTAGGCACCCCTCCAGGTGATTTAACTGACAAACAACTGGATGTTGTAGCAGACCTTGCAGATAAATATAGCTTTGGTGAAGTGCGTAACACCCATGAGCAAAACATTGTTCTTGCTGATGTAAAACAAAGTGAATTATTTGAATTGTGGCAAGAAGCCAAAGCAAACGGCTTTGCTACACCTAATCTAGGCTTATTAACAGATATGATTTGCTGCCCTGGCGGTGATTTCTGTGCGCTTGCAAATGCCAAATCCATTCCGGTTGCTGAAGCATTACAGGCAAAATTTGATGATCTAGATTACCTACACGACCTTGGTGAAATCGATTTAAATATTTCTGGCTGTATGAATGCCTGCGGCCACCACCATATTGGCCATATCGGCATCCTAGGTGTTGATAAAAAAGGCGAAGAGTTTTATCAAGTTTCTCTAGGCGGTGATTCAGGCCCTGACGCATCCATCGGTAAAATTCTTGGACCATCATTTGCACGCGAGCAAATGCCAGAAACCATCGAAAAAGTTTTAAATGTTTATGTTGATCAACGTATCGAGGGTGAGCGTTTTATCGATACTTACCGCCGTGTAGGTCATGACGTCTTCAAGGAGCGTGTTTATGCAAAATCTAATTAATTCAACAAGCACCCTTGAAAACAACTGGGAAGTTATCAGTGATTACGAAGCCGCGTTACCAGCGGGCAATATCCTAATAGATATTGAATTTTGGTTAGCTCACAAAAGTGAGCTTCAAAATCGTACTGATATTGGCGTAATTTTGAAAGGTGACTCTGACCTAGTGACCATCAAAGATGATTTAGCCCGTTTCCCCGTGATAGCTGTAAACTTTCCTGCTTTCGCAGATGGTCGCGGCTACAGTTTGGCTCGCCTCCTGAAAGAGCGCTATAGCTTTGAAGGTGAGATCCGGGCAATTGGTGACGTACTAATCGATCAACTGTACTTCATGAAGCGCTGTGGTTTTGATACATATCTTCTTAAAGATGGTCTAGATGCCAATAAAGCTCTAAATTACTTCGCTACTTTCAGCGACCCATATCAATTAGCTTACGACCTACCAACCCCTCTTTTTAGACGTAAAGCCTAAGTAAAAAACAGCCTCATTCTGAGGCTGTTTTCGTATTCCCCCTTTACTCATCGCTTAATTTGTATCAGGCTTGAACAGTCTTACTTGGATGCAAGTCATGGAACACAGCCTTTTCTTTTCTTTTTTCATCATTTTTAGTGGCGCTGCGATTTTAGCCACCATCTCCCTTTATACTCACCAACCCATTATTGTGGCTTATGTGGCCCTGGGGATTCTTGCTGGGCCTTCAGTAATGGGTTGGGTTAGTGATGCGCAGCATCTGAGTGAAATCGCACATATCGGCATAGTCTTTCTACTATTTCTCTTAGGTTTAGACATGCAACCAAAGAGCTTGGCTCACGTTCTTAAAAAAGCAAGCCTGGTTGCAATTGCAAGCTCGGCCGTATTTTTTGCTCTGGGCTACGGCGCCGCATTAGGCTTTGGATTTAATCAAACTGAGGCCTTGATAACCGGCGCGGCTTTGATGTTCTCTAGTACGATTATTGGTATTAAGTTACTGCCAACCACCGTATTGCATCATAAGCATATGGGTGAGCTTATGGTAGGCCTATTATTGCTTCAAGATATGATCGCCATTATCACACTACTGGCCATTGGCAGTGCGACCTCTGGTGGCAGCTTGCAAGACTTTGCAATCACAGCAATCGCTTTACCATGTTTGATTATTGCGTCTTATTTATTTGTGAAATGGGTTATTTTGCCACTACTAACCAAGTTTGATCTTTTTCATGAATATTTGTTTTTAATGGCAATTGGTTGGTGCCTAGGGCTTGCTGAGCTTGGTGCTTACGTTGGATTATCCAAAGAAATGGGGGCATTTGTTGCAGGGATTACTCTGGCAACCCATCCTGTTGCTCAATTTATGACTGAAAAGTTAAAGCCCATTCGGGACTTCTTTTTAGTCTTGTTTTTCTTCACACTTGGCGCTGGATTTAAACTGCATGTGCTTGCCGATATTTGGCTCTATGCAATCATCCTAAGCGTACTGGTTTTAGCTATTAAACCCATAACGTTTAAGTTACTTCTAAACCAACAAGCAGAAAAAGACACCCTGTCTTGGGATATCGGGTTTCGCTTAGGCCAAATAAGTGAATTCTCTCTATTAATCACCTATCTTGCAATTGGCAGCCAATTAATTGGTGAAAACGCGGCGCACACAATTCAAGCAACCGCAGTCATCACATTTATCGTATCAACCTACATTGTTATATTTAAATACCCAAACCCCATTGCGCCATCGAGCAGATTACGCAGAGATTAATGGGCAAGAATATAGCGTCCAGATGTCTTGCCGGCCAACATGTCTGTCATGACGCTGGACAACTCCTCTTTTCTGATGATTTTGCATTCTGTTAATAGATTGTCCAAAGACCATTCATTCGCAATTTTATCCCACATGGCCTGCTTACGTTGAAGTGGCAGCTCAACAGAGTCCACGCCAAGCAAGCTTATATCTCTGAGAATGAATGGAAAAACACTCGTGACAAGCTTAGGCGATGCGACCAAACCACAACAAGCGATTGCGCCTTGGTAGTCAACTTTTTTAAGTAAAGTCTCTAGAACGTTGCCACCTGCCACATCAATCGCTGCAGAAAATTCAGGCTTGAGCATAGGACGCTTAGAATCATCCAAAAACTCGTCGAGCAGATAAACCTTGCTCGCATCTAATTTCTTAATTTCCTCTACTTGGCTAGACTTTGATGTTACCCCGTGCACATCAAATCCAAGTTTTACAAGTAGACGAATAGCTATACTGCCAACACCGCCACTTGAGCCGGTAACAACAATAGGTTTGTCAGATAAATTAGATTGCGAAATTAGCTTGTCGACACATAACGCTGCTGTTAAGCCTGCCGTCCCCCAAGCCATTGCCAGCTCAGGCGATAAATCATCTCTGCGCTTAATTACCCAGGAGGCAGGGACCCTAATATACTCGCCAAACCCACCTGACGTATTCATCCCTAAGTCATAACCTGTCACCAAGACTTTGCAGCCAACCGGAAACTCCTTGCTTGAAGATTCAATGACTTCTCCAGCCGCATCAATACCAGGTGTATGCGGGTAAGACTGAGTCACACCCTTATTACCTGAAAAGGACAAGGCATCTTTAAAATTGACAGATGAATGACTTACTTTTATTAATAAATCACCTTGTGGCAACTCGTTAACATCTTTTTGCTTAATCTCAGAGATAAACTCACCTGATGGGGTTTCGGATACTACGAATGCCTGATAATTCATAACCTGTCCTATAGATACCATTTATGAAATGCGATCTTATTCAAAGCGTGCTCTACTGCGTGAGACAATGCTGCCTGTGCTGAACCACCAATGCGCTTCAATAAAGGTTTTTTCTGCTCACTTGATAAAAGATAAACATCAGCCTCTTCACAACGCTGCATTAAGTAATCGTCACTGGTTGCTATTTCATCTACCAGATTTTGTTTTAAGGCATCTTGACCATACCAAACATCACCATTAGCCACTTTATCCAAATCAACACTTGGCCTGTGTGCTTGAATGAAGTTTTTAAATAGCACATGGACATCCTGTAAGTCTTCTTTGAACTTTTCACGGGCCTTGTCAGTATTCTCGCCAAATACAGTCAGAGTACGCTTATACTCTCCGGCTGTATGCACTTCAAAATCCACATCATGCTTTTTAAGGAGTCGATTAAAATTGGGCAGCTGTGCAATCACACCAATGGAGCCAATAACAGAGAATGGTGCTGCTACAATTTTATTCGCCACAACAGCCATCATATAACCGCCACTAGCAGCAACCTTGTCTACACAAACGGTAAGCGGAATTCCCTTTGCTTTAATACGGTCAAGTTGAGAAGCGGCATAGCCATATTGATGAACCATACCTCCCCCACTTTCGACTTTTACAACAATCTCATCAATAAAATCACCCAAGCTTAATAAAGCCGTTATTTCATCTTTTAAGCTCTCGCTCTGACTGGCTTTTATATCGCCACTGAAATTCAGTACATATACCTTTTTCTTTGGCTCATCCTTCGTCGTTTTTTGGGCTTTCTTTTCATCTTTTTGCAGCAACTTTAACTGCTTTTTATCAAGCACTTCTTCCTGCAGACGTGTTTTTAGTTTTTTTAGCTTCTTGTTTAAATATTGTACTTTTAGCTTTTCAGGCTTACTTTTCTGTCCAGCACTGGCAATCAATCCAAGAATCAATGCAACTACCACTACAAATGTAAGGGCTTTAGCTAAAAACAGCCCATAATCAGATAAAAACTCCACAAAAACTCCTTCGATATTTGTATTTTGAGCAAGTTTAACCACTCTAGGTAACCGGCACTAGTCTGATTTTACAGATTGCCAGATTACTTATAACCAGAAATTCAAACAATCGTATGATTAACTATTGACACCCCTTATTAGCTTGCTTAGTCTGACAACATCTGTGAAACATTCAGATATGAGCCTGCCAGTTCAATCAGAGCAAGGCCAATTTCTCACATTTTACAAAGGATCACGATATGACTTCAGTTGCTGACATCATTGAACAAATGAAAGCAAAATTTAATGCTGATGCTGCTTCTGGCATGGAAAACGTATTCCAATTCAGCATCGAAGATGGTGATGATTTCTTCGTTGCAGTTAATGACGGCAGCTTCGAGATCGGTAACGGCACCAACGATGACCCTTCAGTTACCCTTATCATGAACACCGAAACTCTAGTTGGTATCATGACTGGTGAAACTGACGGCATGCAAGCATTCATGGCTGGCCAGCTACGCGCTGAAGGCGACATGATGCTAGCTACAAAACTAGGTGAATTGTTCCCACAATAATTCGTCGCAATAAAAAAGGGGCCTTAGGCCCCTTTTTTATTGCGTGTAATTTACCAATTACTCAAAGCTTGTTTTGCTTGATCATTCACAGCAACAGCATCTAACCCATCGTGAAACAACCTAACTTGATAGATGGCGCCATTAGCCATAGGCATAAAAGTAGCTGATCCATAATTAGCCTGAACGATTCCAAGCAAGTCTTTATTAGCAATCCAAGGCCAAGTATCCATCACCGGAATTTCTGCCAAGTTATGAGCGGTGCGCTTATCACTATTTTCCTGCTCCAGTGAAAGGTAGCGTCCGGACAATCGATCCAACTTATAGGCTGGAAGATCACCATCAAACCAAGCAGATACTTTAATCAAGCGAACATCCAACTGCCACTGATCACCCTGAATACGATAAAGACTCTTTAGCTCATCCTTACGCACCAATTCTACATCAAATTCTTGTGGCGCCACTTCTACAAAGCGAAGTGTGGCTATAACCTGCCCTTCTTCAACAGATTTGTATAAGACTAAATTATAAGCAACAATCAGGGCGAGCAGTGTTGCTCCAAAAGATAAAAAGCCAACAGTGCCCTTTAACCACTTAATAAACCAACCTGACTTCAATAATGTTTTAAATGATAAGTACAACATCAACAATGCAATGATGACTAAGATTATCGATAAAACCTGAACGCCCATTACGCCACCTTGTAACCCAATTGAGCAATACTTTTGATTGCAAGACTTAGAATATC